>VSOH01000114.1 GCA_009774735.1 Clostridiales bacterium | reverse complement strand
GAAAATTACACTCAGAGAAAACAATTATATTTTTATAAGATTTAACGATATTGCAAAATATAAAGCCGTTTCTCAAATTTGGGGATACAGATGGGTTAACTTTTCAGCAGCCGGAATTACCGACTTTGAACTTAATAAAAAATACACCTCTCCGTTAACCGAAAATGAGGCTGATATCTTCAGCAGGCTTTTGTTTGCGGGACAGGAAATCAAAAATACAAATTATATTAACTCACTTTTTTCAAGCTATCTTTTCAGCATAATAATAGAAAATGAAATTGCTGAAAAAAACCCGGACTTTAAAGAACGGAAAAGACTTATTGACGACATTTGCTCCTTTATTCAGCAAAAGCTGTATTCAAGAATATCTATCACCGAAATTTCTCTTTTCTTTAAAATATCACCAAGGCGTATACACCAGATTTTCACGGCAGAGCTTTCAATATCACCAAAGCAATACATAATAAAAAAGAAAATGGAGGAGGGCTACAAGCTCCTTGTGCAGACCTCCGCCCCTATTAATAAAATAGCAGATATGCTCTGCTTCAGCTCACCCTATCATTTTTCAAATGAATTCAAAAAAATTTTTAACCAGACCCCGACTGAAGTAAGGAATATGGAAAACAACTGAAACAGCGTGAACAAAGCACGAATGGCTCAGCAAATACTTGCTGAGCCATTCATATATTATCTGTAATTAAAGCTGTATAGCTTTTCATCCTCTCCGATGCAATAGAATTCATCACCTGTCATAATAAAATGATAATTGCCGTTAATCAGCAAATCGTCACTGAAGAAGCTGTTTGTCATCTCTATTTTGTTGTTATTTATTCTGAATACAGCTATACCATAATACCTTTGCTCACTGTCAGCCGAATAAACCGGAAGTACAAACTCGCCTGTATCTTCATTCATAAACAATTTGAGTGAAAGCAGTTGCATAGAATCAGGCACCATACTGTCAAGCTCGGTCATATTTTTATCATACAGTATCATTTCATTGTCAACAGTATTCAAATCCTCACCTATGCAAAGGAACATATCACCAATATCATAAACCACACCTGAAAAGGCTTCATCTCTGTTAATTTCAACATCTGCCGAAAGCTGTCTGATTTCCTCTTTATCGGCATATAAAAACTTCATTTTTTTCAAATCAAGCTTAATAATCTTTTGGTCATCATTCTGAATAAGCTCTCCATCAGGTGTATATTGCGGATATTCAGTTATATAAATAGAATCCTTTGTGCATTTAATGTCTGCATCACCGCCCAGAACGGCTTTTAACTGTTCTGCATTTTTCTCAGCTTCAACGTCATATGCACTGATTACAGCATACTGTGCAACCTGTGCATTTTCAAAACGAGCAATATTTTCGGGAGATGCATACACTGTTTCCGAGCCTTTTTTTGTCCACGGCAATACATGATTGTCAGATACATTGTAATTCGTGGAAACGTAAAGGATATTTTCTATCATTTTAGCAGACATATACTCTCCGCTCTGCTCAAACTCTGACATCAATAGCGGACCTGATTTGTCGGCTATATCATATATCTTAGTAATGGTTGTACTTAAATCACGACCATATTTCTCAGACAAAATATAATTTCTTTTGTTTATATTTACAACAAGACGATTGTGATAAACAAATATACAACGCACGTCACATAAATCCCCTTCTGCTGTTTCGTCGGGACATAAATCATCTATAACAGCTAAAGGTTTATTATCATTTTCGCCGGATTTATAAATATATACGCTATTGTTATTAATGTCATTCCAAGCAGCATAATAAATATATTCACCATCGCTCTTGATTACATCAGCATTCTCAACACCGTCTGTCTGAACATATTTATGTGTTTTCATCGCGCCGCCTCGCTCACCTGCTGTTATAACCTTATCAAGAGGTTCTACTGTCGTATTCAGTTCATCATAATCCGCAAATGTAGAAGCTTTACCTGAATTAATATTCATTAACGCAGCTGCAAAAACCACACCGATTACAATAATAAAACAAGCAGCAGCACTTAGCAAAGGCTTGTAATTTTTCTTTTGTCTGAATTTAATGGTTTTGTGCTTTCTGTCAGTTAGGATTTTGTATTCTATGCTTTTTGTTTCAAGATCCACCGGCAAATCATTTTCGCAATAATCAAACTTATCTTTAATAAAATCAAAATCATTATTTCTCATCTTCCAGCCCTCCTTTAATCCAAATATCTTTTCATTTTGGCAAGACTTCTGCTGAGCTTCTGCCGAACATTTCCTGCTGAATAACCGCTGATTTTAGCTATCTCCTTGCTCTGCAGACCTGCAACAACAGACAGAAGGACAATATTCTTCTCATCCTCACTCAGAATACCGAGTGCCGCTTTAAGCTCCTCACGCTCTATTGTAAGCTCATTGTCAAGCGAAGAAATATTTCTGTAATCTTCAATATCGTCAATATTCCTTTTTTGTATCTGCTCCTTAATCATTGCAGTACAACCACAGTATAATATTCTGAAAATCCATGGTTGAAAGGCATCATTCTTTTTAAGCCGGTGCATACTTTCAAAGGCTGTCATTACACAATCCTGAACAACATCCTGCGCATCCTCTGCATTTCCCAGCTTGTAGTATGCATAATTGTAAAGTTTCTTTTTATATCGGTCATACAATACGCAGAAGGCTTTGACATTTCCGTCTTTCGCCATCAGAACAAGTTCCTTTTCATTCATCCTTCTACCTCCTCGTATAATGTAAGTATAAATTTTTCGGCAGTTTGTTACAATAAATTTTAAAAAACTTAGCACAAATGAATTCACCAAAGCTTCCAAATCAGATTATCCATAGAGATTTGACTCGCGAAAATATTCTGACAGACGAAAAAATTTGGCTTTATTGATTTCGATTTGTCAAAATTAATATTTGATATTTGCTGCTGTGCAACTGCTATTTTTTCAGAAACCTTAATCCATATACTTTGCAAAGCAAGAAAAATGTAACGATCTGACTCATAGAAATATCAAAATTTTAGAGTTTTTAATTGTTAAAATTTTTCAATTGTAAAATCGAATACACTTCATAAACTATACTTGCAAGTGTGAGAAATGATTGTTTTCAAACCATCATTATTCACATTTGCAATAAACAGAAAAAGAGGTGTATTTAAATGTCAAGCAACAAAAACGTAGTACCAGAGGCTAAGGAAGCTCTCAACAGATTCAAGATGGAAGCTGCTGCCGAGGTAGGTGTCCAAACACATCTAAAAAAATGAAAAATGCTGAAAGTTAGCCATTTATTGACAACTTCAAAAATAGCTATGTAGGTGTTCAATTACATTAAAAACATAAAAGCAAGCCGATACATAACCCAAAAGTCAAAAAAAACGCACCTCACTATCCATAGTTCAGGTGCATTTTTTATAGTATAAAAGATAAAGGAATTAATCACAGATTCGCTCCCCTATCATATATTTCATATTTATAGCAGATGGAAATTTCTATCTGCTTATTTCTTACCCATTTTCAGAAAGGAGTATTGAATGAGAACAGAAACGGATTTGAATATAGGTTTTGTTCCGCCGAATCAGAATTATAATCAATCATTAGTCGGAAGATTAACCGATCCCGTATCAGCATCATTTTATGTGAAAACTGCTGTCGGCAACCTCAAAATCAGCAAAACATCAGAAGATGAAATCATTAAGAATATCCCATTCACTGTTAAGGGAAACGGCAAGACTTACAATGTCAAAACCGATGCAAACGGTAATGCAGAATCTTATCTGTTCAGTTCGGTATCTATGCTGATGAAAACATTAAGGCAGCAGACGGAAAAACAATTCCAAAGAATGCTTTAATCACTTATGGCTACTGTGATGAAAACGGCAAATTAGCATTTAACTGCGACTTGCCGATTGGCTATAAGTTCTACGCAAAGGAAATGGCAACAGACAATCACTATATCCTTTCAAATACCCGATATACCTTTAATACAGCATATAAAGGACAGAGTGTTAAGACAATCAAAATTGACCTTAATTCTGGTCAGATTATTGAGAATAAGCTGATATACGGAACAATCAAAGGCTTAAAGATTGACCGTGAAACAAAGGAAACAATTGAAGGAGCTTTATTCGGCTTGTTCAGATTAGACGAAACATAATACACAAAAGACAATGCCATTCTTACTGCAGAAACAGATGAGAACGGCATTTTTATTTTCGATAATATCCCATTTGGTGATTGGATTGTAAAGGAATTACAGCCTGCTGAAAACTATCTTCCAACCGATGACATTCATCATGTAACTGTATCCAAGAATGAACAGATTATTGAAATTACAGCAGTTAATGACCAAATTCCGGAACTCAAGACTACTGCAACTATCAATGAAGAAAAGGAAGTATTCGCAGACGAAACATTCACACTTGTTGATATAGTAGAATATCAGCACCTTATTCCTAACAAAGAATATGTACTCAAGGGAACATTGTTGGATAAATCAACAGGCAAAGAATTTGTTATCAATGGCGAAACCATAACGACTACTACAACCTTTATTCCGACAGAGCCAAGCGGAACGGCAACAGTTGAATTTACCTTTGATTCTAAGTATATCAAGGCTGATACAGATATTGTAGTATTTGAGTCATTATACAAAGACGGAACAGAGCTTGTTGTTCATGCCGATATCGAAGATGAAGGTCAGACTGTTAAAGTTAAAGTGCCTGAAATCAAGACAACTGCAAAGGCTAATGGCAAAAAGGAAATCACAGCCAAAGGTGAAATCACGATTGATGATACAGTAAAATACACCAATCTTACACCCCGCAAGGAATACAAGATTGTCGGAACTCTTATGGATAAATCCACAGGAAAGCCATTTGAGATTGACGGAAAGCCTGTTACAAGCGAGGTAATATTCACGCCCGAAAAATCAAACGGCAAGGTTACTGTTTCATTTACCTTTGATGCAAGTGCAATCAAGGAAACAACAGAACTTGTAGTTTTTGAAACTCTTTATCGTGATAATGTTGAAATTGCAGTACACACAGACATCAACGATGATGGACAGACTGTTAAAATTAATGTTCCTGTTCCCGAAAAGCCGTCTACTCCAAAGACCGGGGATGACAGAAACTACGGCTTTTGGATCGGACTCGGCTTTATTGCAATCGGCGGTGCTGTTGCAGCCGTTATTCTCAAGATAAAATCAAAGAAAGACGAGGATGAGGAGTAATGGAAAAGGCATATATCTGTTCTCCTCTTGCAGGGAACGAAAAACAGAATATCAATAACGCTATTGCATATGCAAAGGGAGTATTATGCTCTTTCGGTGGAAGGTGGCTCCTGTCATCAGGATAGGTGTAGTGAAGCACCCATTATTAAGATATACAACAGAAAGAATAATATATTAATTTATTTTACTCTCGTATCAATAACAACAACACCTGATATTCTTTCCAAATCATAAGAAAACTCGTTCTCAATCCAATCCATATTCTGATTTTGGCTCTGAAGCATGGCAGTTAAATATCTTGGAAATTGTTGCTGGGAATATCTGAATCCATGATTTTTATATTCATATTCGGCATTGTAGTTGTTGTCTACTAAAATATTC
>VSOH01000113.1 GCA_009774735.1 Clostridiales bacterium | reverse complement strand
CAGCATATTTTTCATTAATCTTAAAAATTTAACCCTAAATCCTTTCCGGATTTAGGGTTTTTCTACAGGCTGAAAGACTGATTGAAAATCAGTCTTTTTTGTTCAGTTTTTTGCAATGCCTGCCGCACAAACTAAAATTGATATTGCGGCAATTGCTGCGTAGATAACCAATGTGATTAAATTGTAATTCATTTTAATTTGTTTCTGATTTTTTGCAGCCGTGATCTGACGGCAGAGGGGGTTATGCCCATTGCCTTGCCGATTTCCTTGCTGTTATAGCCCTGCAGTGACATAAGCAGAAGGTTCTGCTCCTTTGGCTTGAGCTGATAAACAGACATTTTATAATCAATCATATTAGAAAAGCTGTTTCTGTCCATAGGGTCAAAATCCTCGGGCAGCAGCATTGTTTCAAGCATTAATTTATTTTTGCGGAACTTGTCAAGCTTAACATTTTTCGCAATCTGATAGATTAATGCTTTTTTATTTTCTATGATATATCTGTTCGGCAGCCAAGCCCAAAGCTGCATAAAGGCTTGCTGGGTCAAATCCTCAGCATCGTCTTTGCCGAAATCCTTTCTGAAATACGCAAAAATCTTTTTGTAGTATTTGTCATAGATTTCGTTAAAAACGGCTACGATGTTGTCATTATCCATTGCTTATTATTTTGTTGGTTATAAGTGATTTTGCCATAACTGCACTGCGGATTTTTTTGCTGCATTCAATATTTTTGGCTGCAATAAAATAAATGTTTTTACTGATGATACTTTCTTCAGTTACATCCTTATTGAAAACGATGTCACCGCAGCCCAAAACAACAGAGCAGTCAGGCAGAAGCTCAATAAATCTGTTGTCAAGCTCAATGTCCTTTGAAAAGATTTTTGCTTCGCTGATTGAAAAATTTACTTCAGCAGTAATTCCGCTTTTGGAAATAAAGTTAACCTTACTGTCCTTGTCCATAACAGTTATACCGCTTACTATCATTCTGATTGGCTTCGTCAAGCCTTTGATGATCGTTATACCACTGACAACATATATTCCGTTTTCATCCTCAAGGTTGTTGCTGATTGTTTTTATGCCGCTCATATTTATTAAGCTTTCGTTATCATCAAGCGTTAATTCCTCGGCAAAATTCTTTTCCTTAATTGAGGCATATGCTTCAATTAATTCACTGTCGGGATTTTTGGGAATAATAATAACCGCAGCATTTATCCTGTCGATTTCTCTGAGTGCATTTGCAGTGTAGTTTCTTAAATCAACACTTGCAGCATTGATTTCGTTCTTTTTGTTTTCCGGATTTTTCTTTTTGAATAATGACATAATCTCTCGTCCTTTCCTGCTTATTTGAAAGCTTTCACTTATATAGACGATGAAAAATAAAAAGTGTCTGAAAAAGTTTGAAAATTTTTCAAGTTTATTTTTTGATTTATTTCAGTCTTGCCTCTAATCGGTAGATGGGGAATCCCTGTGATGAGAATTTTTGCTCGTATTCCGTCACAATATTTCCCTCAAAGTCGCTGTTATGCAAATCAAGTGAAATGTTGGAGAGCTTAAAGCCGCAGGATGAAAACTGCTCCAGTGAATATTCAAAAAAGTGCATATTGTCTGTTTTCTGGCAAATTACACCATTTGGTTTCATTACTCTTTTGAATATTTCCAAAAAGCGTGGATTGGTGAGTCTGTGAGCAATGTGTCTGTGCTTAGGGAATGGGCAGGAAAAATTAAGATAAATTTCTTCCACCGAATTTTCCTCTATGTAAGACGGCAGGTATTCCGCAGTTCCGCAAAGAAAACGAATGTTGTCAAGCCCCATTTCTCCGGCAGTGTCGATTGCAAGAATTAACACATTCCTGTTTCTTTCAACACAAAGAATATTTTTGTCAGGGTTACGCTGTGCAAAGGTACAGCCAAACTGTCCCTTGCCGCTGCCGACTTCTAAATAAACGGGCTTGTCATTGCCGAATAATTCTTGGAAGTTCAGTTTGTGGTTCTCGCTGACAGCATCGTTATAATTCAGCGAGTCGTTGTGCATGATTGTGAGGTAATCGGAGGATGCCTGAATACGCTCCTCCAGATTTTTCTTTCTTTTCATTCTCATAATTTGTTCTCCGTTTAAACGAAAGTTTAATGCTCATCGCTTAGCACTGCGTGGGCACATTTTACACCATCCACTGCAGCTGAAACGATACCGCCTGCATAGCCGGCACCCTCACCGCAGGGGTATACACCTCTTATATTGCATTGTAAAAATTCATCTCTTAAAATTCTGACCGAGCTTGACGAGCGTGTTTCGGGGGCAGTTAAAACTGCGTCATACATATTAAAGCCTTTCAGCTTCTTATCCATTTCAACAATGGCGGATTTCATAGTTGCCGATACCTTTTGGGGCAGACAATCATCAAGGTTTGTCAGGGTTACGCCTGTGGGACAGGTAGGTCTGACATTGCCGAGAGCCTTACTCTCAATTCCTTTGAGAAAATCACCCACAAGCTGAGCCGGTGCATTGTAGTTGCTGCCTGCAAGCTTGTATGCCGTGTTCTCAATTTCCCGTTGGTAGTATATACCTGCCAGTGGGTGCTCACTCGGAAAATCCTTTGGTTCAATACCCACAAGCAGTGCGGAATTTGCATTCTCGCCGTCACGTGCCAAAGAACTCATACCGTTAACAATACCGCCCTCTTTTTCACTGGCGGCAGCAACAACTGTTCCGCCGGGACACATACAGAAGGTATAAGCACCACGCTCGTGAAGCCCGTGGCAGGCTAACTTGTAGTCAGCAGCACCAAGCTTTGGATGATTGGCGAATTTGCCGTATTGTGCAGTGTTAATCAGCTTTTGCGGATGCTCAATTCTTGCACCGACTGAAAACGGCTTTTGAATGATTTCAGCACCCATATTGTACATCATTTCCACAGTATCCCGTGCACTGTGACCGATTGCCATAATAACACTGTCTGTTTCAAGGTCAATAAGCTCACCATTATGAGAATAGGATATTCCATGAACAAAGCTGTTTGCACAAATCAGCTTTTCAAGCTTGCATTGAAGCTTTACCTCGCCGCCGAGCTTTTCAATCTTTTTTCTTATATTTTTAACAACTATAACTAATCTGTCTGTGCCTATGTGCGGTTTTGATGAATAGAGAATTTCCTCGGGTGCACCTGCTTCATAAAGCTCCTCAAGAATTTTTCTGATAAAAGGACTTTTAATTCCTGTGGTCAGCTTGCCGTCGGAAAATGTGCCTGCACCGCCCTCACCGAACTGAACATTTGATTCCTCGTTGAGTACCTTGTCCTTCCAGAATTTGTTAACGTCTTTTGTTCGGGTGTCAACATCTGTTCCTCGTTCAAGGATTATTGGCTTTAAGCCTGCTTCTGCAAGAATTAAGCCTGCAAACATTCCTGCCGGACCAAATCCGACAACGATGGGTCTGAATTTACTCGTGCGGTTGCTGACGGGCAGCTCGTATTTATAAGGTTTAACAAGCTGTACCTTGTTTGATTTGCATTTTGACACAATCTGCTCTTCATCAAGCGTGATGATAACGTCAACCGAATAGGTAAAATGTACGTCATCCTTTTTTCTTGCGTCAATGCTCTTTTTATAAATAGTATACGAGTCTATATATTTTTTGTTTATTTTCAGAGTTTTTGCTGCCTTGTCAATGAGCAGGCTTTCTTCCTCATCAAGTGACAGCTTTATTTCATTAATTCTTATCATATTTTTCACCTATATTATCGGCAGCAGTTATTCCGCTGAGCCAGGCTTGGTTTAGATTATATCCGCCGCAGGGGAGATTGCCCTCAATAATTTCACCGCAGATGTAAATGTTATCCATTAAGTTTGATTGATAATCAGTCAGTTCGTCGGCTTTTACACCGCCGTTTGTTATCTGTGCAAAGGCAAAGCCCTTTGTGCCGTTGATAATCAGCTTCCAGTTTTTTGCAAATTCAGCCATTTTGTCTGCATTGCCGTCAGCCTGTTTTTCAAGGATTGCCGAAAGTCTTGTGCCGAGTATTCCTTTTAACGATTTATATTTATTAATGTATTTTATCAGTTCATCAGTGTTCATTTCGGGGATAAGGTCAAGCACTGCGTGGCATTTTTTCGGCTTGTCCGATATAAAATTTTCACCTGCAATGTGTGAAAGATTCATTGTAACAATGCCCGACAGTCCGTAGTCAGCAAAGAGTACCTCGCCATATTCACTGTCTGCAACTTCGTTGTCAAGGAGTATGGACATATTGCACTTCACTCTGTGCCCCTTAAGCTGTCTTGGGTATTTGCTCGGTGATGTGAGCTGAACGAGAGCAGGCGACAGAGTGGTTATTTTGTGACCCAGGTTTTTCAGTATTCTGAATCCACTGCCGTCTGAGCCTAACTTTTCCTGTGCCATACCGCCGCAGGCGATTACAACATTGTCTGCCATAAATATGCCTTGGCTTGTTGTTACGGTTAAATCTTTATTAACAGCTTCAACTGTACAGTCCGTTATGATTTCAACTCCAAGCTTTTCACAGCTTTCAAGCAGTATGTCAAGCACGGTTACTGCCTGATTAGAGTAGGGATAAATTCTGCCCTCCTCGTCTGTTCTTGTAACAAGACCCAGACTGCTGAAGAAATCAAGCACCTTTTCACAGCCCGCGGCAGAGCTGTTTGAGAGGTTGCATCTGCCATTGCCTGTAGCGAGTATCTTTTTTCCTGCCGTACTTAAACGCTCAAGAACGATAACCTCATTGTCACTGTTATTCTGTTTCAGCCTTATGGCACAGGCAAGTCCGCTTGCGCCTGCACCGATTATAATTGTGGTCATATTGACTCTCCTGCACTATACATAGTGTTGTTAATATATAATAATATAAATTGCTGTTAATTGCAAACTTTTTTATGAAAAATGCTTGACTATGATTTGACTCTGTGCTATAGTAGTTGTACCTCGTAAATAGGTTGAATTGACCGATAGGTCTTATTTTTTTGCCTGTATTTTGCTTTTGCGGCACGAGGGAGATTATTTATCGAAATTTTAACGGAGGTGCTATTTATGAGAGTTAAGATTACCTTAGCTTGCACTGAATGCAAACAACGCAACTACAACACAATGAAAAACAAGAAGAATTCACCTGACAGACTTGAAATGAACAAGTATTGCCGTTTCTGTAAGAAGCACACACTTCACAGAGAAACAAAGTAATAGGAGGACGAAAATGGCTGAAGAAAAGAAGACTTCAAAGCAGGCTGAAAAAGCTGAAAAGTCCAAGGACACAAAAAAGAAGTCAAAGAAGAATCCTTTTAAATCCATTGCGTCATTCTTTAAAAGTGTAAAATCAGAGGGCAAGAAGGTTGTATGGGCTAAGCCTAAAGAGGTGCTCAGAAATACAATTATCGTTATCATAGTCTGCACAATTGTCGGTGTGGCAATTTATGGTGTTGATACTGTTCTTTCTCTCGGTATGAAGGGAATCAAGAGCCTTGCTGATAAAGAGTCAACCTCTGTATCACAGGACGTTGATACAACAGCAGACGGTGAAACAACTCAGGAAGATACTACTGCTGAAAACACAACAGAAGCAGCCGAGTAATTATTTGCAGTTTTTGTTAAGTATTTTATTTCGGGAGGCTTGTTAATAAATGGAAGAAGCAAAATGGTATGTTG
>VSOH01000112.1 GCA_009774735.1 Clostridiales bacterium | reverse complement strand
GGTACTCTCGGCACAGTTCCCTTTGAGTCGAAAGCAGAAAGCCACCTTCATTTTGAAACAAAGCTTGAAGGCAAATACGTTAACCCGATTGACGTAATGAGCAAAGCGGAATAAACAGCAAAAGCAGTTCAATATTGAACTGCTTTTATTTTTATAGTTTTATCAAATCCTTAAAGCAATAAACCGTTTCAAAGCTGATTACATCACCAAAGCTGTCTTTCTCCCCAATATCAAGTGTGGAAAATTCATAGCCGTTTACATTCTTATTCATCAATGAAATAACCATATTTTCGTTTTCAAAAATATCCTTAGCATTATCAATTCTCATTACAAATTCCCCTTCCAATATGAACAGATATTATATTGCTATAATTCATTATACATATTTTTTAAGCAAAATTTGTCGAATTGTGTGTATCATTTGCAATAATTCAAAAATATTTGCAAAATCTAATCACATATTGTTTGATTTTCGTCTTTCATATCTAATAAATGGTTCATCTATTTTTGTTTCTGTCAAAGCAGAATACTTTTCAGGACGGCGAAAAGCATTCCCATGCACCTCACTGCTGCGGTAACGACGAAGCTGCTCCAAATCAAGCTCTGCAACAAAAATCCCTTCGCTGCTGTCTGCCTGCAAAATACAGGTATCACGTGAACCGTCTGTTTCGGGCAAATATGCAACACCATCAAAAACACTTGATGCACCATTGCAGTCAGGAACACCGGCAGGATAGTTGCAGGTAGCAATCGCTGTCATATTCTCATATGCCCTTCCTCTTAGCTGAGAAAGTCTGTTTATCTCCATAGGGCAGGCATTCGGTACAAGAATAAGTTCTGCACCCTGCAGCATAAGAATTCTTGCACTTTCAGGGAATTCACGGTCAAAGCAAATCATTGCACCTATTTTAACTTCACCGCAATGCGTATTCAGTTCAGCAACATAAAATTCCTCACCTGGCACAAGATTACTCTCAACGCTGAAGTCACAAGTGTGCACCTTAGCATAAGTTAATTTGTTATTTCCGAATCTGTCAAAAAGTGTAAGTGTGTTGCGTGCACTGCCCGAATGCTTTTCAAGAAATGTTATTGCGACAGCCATATCAAGCTCTTTAGCAAGCTTTCCGAAAGTAGTGACAAAATCACTGTCAGCATCTATCGCTTCTGCAAGCCACGCATCAGCAGGCCGGTCATAAATATTATATCCATTACTCCACATTTCAGGAAACAATGCGATATCTGCACCACTTTCCTTTGCCTTTTTGCAGAACTCAATCCCCTTATTCAGGTTTTCCTCAAGAGAACCGCAAGGACTAATCTGCAGCAATGCAATTTTTAACTTTTTCATTTTATCTGCTCCTTACAGTATTTTCTTAAAATAAACCATATCCTTCAGCAGCACTCCGTTTTCAAAGATAGGATGGTCATAATAATCAGCAAAAAAATTTTCAACGATATGAGAACGCACAAAACCGCACTTTTCATAAAAAGGCACAGTTAACGGGCTGTCACCTGTACCCACCTGCAAAACAGTAAACGCTTCAGAATACTTATTTTCTACAAATTCAATCAGCTTTTTGCCGCAGCCCATTTTCTGACAACAAGGGTCGACAGCAATATTCTTTATTTCAAGAACACCATTTCCCTCATCGGTAACAACACATTCCGCTTTTACACCGTTATCATCAAGCACAAACATAGTACCTTTTTCAAGATAACGGTCAATCATATTCTCCTGCTCATCTGCCAGCAAAAGAAGCGGCAGATATTTTTTCTTGTTCTCTTTAATTTCTTTTATCTTCATTTGTCTTATTATCTAAAAAATAACCTGCGGTAAGCAATACTATACTTACCGCAGATTTGGTGGAGGCGATGGGAGTCGAACCCATGTCCAAAATCGCCTTGCCAAGGGCTCTACGAGTGTAGTTTGTCATTTAAGCTTCCCCTCAGCTAACGGCGGCAAACAGCCTTTAGCCTACGGTATCCTCTATTACCTGATGAAAGCCGAGGAGCTCAATCATTCATGTTCGCCACTAAGTCGATGCCCTATTCACAGCCGTGGCATTCCGTGATAGGACACAAGCTGCTAATTAAGCAGCAAGAGCAACTGATTTTGTTTTGTCAGTTCATTTTAAGCTGTTACTTTTAAAGTGGTGCAACTCCACTACTCGCTGACCAAGGTTTGACAACCCTGTCGAAAGCCTTTCGCCCCCGTATTTATAATTTTAATATCTTTCCTTAAACTCTCTTTCAATTGTACGGTTTGCAGTTTTCTTTGCCTCAACCGCACGCTTGTCATAGAGCTTTTTGCCTTTACAAAGTCCTATTTCCAGCTTTGCTCTGCCCTTATTCAGATAAAGCGAAAGCGGAATAATCGACAGCCCCTGCTGCTGTGACTGACCAAAAAGTTTCATAATTTCCTTTTTATGAAGGAGCAGTCTTTTTTTACGCATAGGGTCACGATTAAATCTGTTCCCCATTTCATAGGGCGAAATATGCATACCTATTACAAACATTTCGCCGTCGTCCACAGAACAAAAGCTATCCTTAAGATTAACCCTGCCGTTTCGGATTGACTTGATTTCAGTACCGAAAAGCTCAATGCCTGCCTCATAGGTATCAAGAACAAAGTAGTCGTGATAGGCTTTTTTATTATTTGCAATTACTTGCTTGTCATTCTTATTCAAGTCTGTCACTCCTTACTTTAAATTTATATTAAGCTTCTGCCCTCCAGTGCACGGGACAGTGTAACCTCATCGGCATACTCCAAATCAGCACCCACCGGCACACCATAGGCAAGCCTTGAAACAGTAATGCCCATAGGCTTCAGAAGACGGCTGATATACATTGCAGTTGCCTCGCCCTCCACCGTAGGATTGGTTGCCATAATAACCTCCTCCACAGTATCATCACCAAGCCTTGCAACAAGCTCTTTAATACGAATCTGATCGGGACCGATATTATCCATAGGTGAGATTGCTCCATGAAGCACATGGTATGTTCCCTTATACTCATGTGTACGCTCAATCGCCGCAACATCACGTGGATCCTCTACCACACAAATAACGCTCTTGTCCCTGTTTTTGCTTTTGCATATGGGGCACAAATCATCATCGGCAAGGTCACAGCAAACCTGGCACTGCCTGATTTTAGTATGTGCATCGGTAATGGCTTTGGCGAACTCGTTAGCCTCAGCATCACTTAGCCCAAGCACGTAAAACGCCATACGCTGTGCTGTTTTATGACCAATGCCCTGCATGCGCTCAAACTGGTCTATTAAATTTTGAAGCGGTGCAAGATTAAAGCCCATAACAACCTCTAAATTATATATTGATTAAATAATCTAATATAGTATAAATACAATTATAGAAAATCAGTAGATTTTTTCGTTAGACAAGGCTTTGGAAAAATTCTGCTGACAAAAACTTTTGAACATATGAAAATGCAAAGATTTTTGTTTGAAATTCTATTTCTTTCACCGCAGACATACAAGGATATTTTAAGGTAAAAAAATAGAATTTCAGGCAAAAAGACTGCATTTTAAAGTCCGGGGATGTTCAGTCCGCCCGTTACCCTTTCAAGCTCACGTTCTGATTCTTCATCAATCTGACGAACAGCCTCATTAAAAGCTGCAACAAGCATATCCTCAAGCATTTCAACATCATCAGGGTCAACAACCTCGGGATTCAAGCCGATTGACTTAACCTCATGATTGCCCTTTAATGTGATTTCAACCATACCGCCGCCTGAGGTTACAACATATTCCTTTTCCTCAAGCTCGGCTTTTTTTGCCTCGATATCCTCCTGCATTTTCTGAGCCTGACGAATCATACTCTGCATATTCTGAGGACCGCCGCCCATTCCCTTTGGTAATCTTGCTTTCATAACATTTTTCTCCTGTATATTATTCAAATTTAATGTTTATATTATTCTGAGCCTGATTGATTAAATCCTCAAGCAAATCTCTCTTTTGCTGAACTGCCGCCTTTTTCTTGGCAATAGCTAACCTTAAATTTCTGCCTGTAAGCTCAAATACAGCCTGCTTAATCGCCTTTGAATGCGTAGGAATTTTTATAAATTCCTTGATTGTGGGATTAGGACTGTCAATAACAAAATGCTCTCCCACAATACTTCCGTTGGCACCATTGAGCACACCGAACAGAGCAATATCGGTTTTATGGAGAATATCCATAAGCTCCTCCCACTGGTCAAAATCAACCGACTGACTGATAACCGGCTCCTGTACCTCCTGTTTCGGAAGAGCAGGCTGTACAGGCTCAGGCGGAATTGTCGGTGCCGTGTTTTCCTGCACAGGCATTTCTTCCTGCTCAGTCTGTACCTTTTCCTCTGTGGGAGCTATCGTTTCTCGGACAACAGGCTTTTCCTCGTGAACAGGTGCTTTAGGAATTTCAACCGCAGCCTTAGGAACAGCAGAAACACCATTTCTAACCACTCTTTCAAGCTTCGCAATTCTGTCAAGCACTGCAGCATTCGACTCATCAAGCTTAGGCTCACAAAGCTTGATAAATGCCATTTCCATTTCAATCCGGGAATTGGAGCCTGCCTTTATTCTTGTCAGGGTATCCTGAAATAAATCCAGACCGAAAATTATATTTTCAAGTGTGAAATTCTCTGCACCTGATAAAATTGAATTATATTCGTCATCAGTGCAGATAATCAGCTCCCTGCTTTTTTTAACGGTTTTAACCATAAGATAATTTCTGAAATGATTAATCATTTCAACACAAAGACGCTCCATATCATAGCTGTTCTGATAAAGCCCTGCTAAAATATCAATTGCTGTTGAGCTGTCACTGTTTGCAATACAAGCAGTAAATTTATGCAAAACCTCTCTGCCTGCAAGACCTGCAACCTCACTGACAAGCGCCGAATCAATGTGCCTGCTTCTGCCTGCACACTGGTCAAGAATTGACAAGCCGTCACGCAAAGCACCATCGGCAATACGTGCTACAAGCACAGCCGCATCATCATCAATAGTCATATTTTCAAGCTCGGCAACCTGCTTTAATCTGACCGCCATAGTTTCAGGCTGAATACGCTTGAAATCAAAACGCTGACAGCGTGAAAGAATTGTAGCCGGAAGCTTGTGAACCTCGGTTGTTGCAAGAATGAAAATTACATGAGCAGGCGGTTCCTCCAGTGTTTTAAGCAGTGCATTGAATGCACCTGCTGAGAGCATATGCACCTCATCAATAATATACACTCTGTATTTACCTCGTGAAGGAGTATAATTAGCCTCTTCACGCAAATCACGGATATTATCAACACCGTTATTTGATGCGGCATCTATTTCAACAACGTCATAAATAGCACCGCTGTCAAGCCCTTTACAAAGCTCGCACGCATTACAAGGCTCACCGTCAACAGGATTTAAGCAATTGACTGCCTTGGCCAAAATCTTTGAACAGGTTGTTTTGCCTGTTCCTCTTGAGCCTGTAAAAAGATACGCATGTGAAACTCTGTTTTCTTTTATTTCATTTTTAAGGGTAGAAATAACGTGATCCTGCCCGTAAACATCAAAAAAGCTTTTAGGTCTGTATTTACGGTATAAAGCCTGATACATATCTTACCCTCCCCTAATAAAAAATGCCCCCGCACCCTTTATGTAACGTACAGACTTGTCTGAGGCACACAGAATAATCCACTTATTGCTGCTCGGTTCCCCGCCTGACAAGGTTCGTAGCATCCCGTCGCACAGGGCCCATAC
>VSOH01000111.1 GCA_009774735.1 Clostridiales bacterium | reverse complement strand
TGTTAAACACATTCGGCAGAGTTATAAACAGAAGTGACGGACCTGCACCGGGCTCAACACCAAACGCAAAGCACGCAGGGATAATAATAAAGCCTGCCATCAGTGCAACAAATGTATCAAGAAGAATGATATTGACTGCCTCGCCTGCTATTCTCTTTTTTCTGTCAAGATAGCTGCCGAAAATTTCCATCGCACCAATACCAATGCTGAGCGTAAAGAACGCATGGCTCATAGCAGCAAATACAGATGTACCTATACCGTTTTCAGCAACATTTTTAAAATCAGGAACAAGATAAAACTTTATTCCCTCCGATGCGTTTGGAAGGAAAACAGAATGAACAGCAAGAACTATTATAAGGACAATAAGAAATGCCATCATTACCTTTGTAACCTTTTCAACACCGTTTTTAACACCGAGTGCACAAATACCAAAGGAAATAACGATTGCAACAAGTGCCCAGCCGCCCATAGTCAGGCTGTGACAGCATTGTTGAAAACACATTAGCCACACCATCAGCATCAAGTCCGGACATTTTTCCCGTCAGCTCGAGATATGCATAATAGAGCATCCATCCGCCTACCATTGTATAAAACATCATCAGCAAAAAGCTTCCCAGAATACTTATCCATTTCAAACTGTGCCATTTTGTCCCCTTCGGTTCAAGCTTTTCAAAAGCCTTGCCCATTCCAAGCTGGCTTCCTCGACCCACAGTAAACTCACAAACCAAAATCGGCAAACCTAAAATGAGTAAAAATGCCAAGTACATCACGATAAATGCCGCACCGCCGTACATTCCGCATATGTACGGAAATTTCCATACATTACCGATACCGACAGCACAGCCTGCCGATACTAATATGAAGCCTAACCTTGAGGCAAACTTTTCTCTACCCGCCATAAAAACCTCTCAATCCATTATCTATTTTATAATCATATTCTAACTATAAAAAACTTTTATGTCAAGCATTTTAATATTTAAAAGACCGTTTATTTTCTTTTCTTCTGCCGGGCACACTAAAAGCACAGTCTTTTTATTGACTGTGCTTAAATTAATTTATCATTATGATAATATTGCAATAATGGAATCAAGCTGCTCCTCAGGAACACCGAAATCAACAAGACAGTTATATGTTTTTTCACTCAAAGTATTACCTTCGGCAGAATGAACTGCCTCATAATAACCGCTGCTTTCAACATTTTTCAATTTTCTCGTTCCGCCGATATTACCGAAATTTGAATACAGATAATCCCGATACAGACTCTCCTCAGGTACTCCGAGAAGTGCATTGACAAGATATGCAATCATACCTGTTCTGTCCGTACCGATATTGCAGTGAAAAATAAGCGGATAGCTCTCCTCTTTTGAAAGGATTTCAAACACCTTCAAAAGTTCCTCCTTGTTATCAAGGAAGGTATTCCCCTCCCATTCCATAGGACAGCTATAATACGTAACGCTGTCACCAAGAGGACTTGATGTGATTGCACCTGTTTCACCATCTGCGGTTTTGCGAACATCAATTTCTGTTTTAATGCCCATATCATCAAGCATCGTTTTTTTACCTGCATCCGTTATTTCAATATTCGGTGCCTGAGCACTGCTTTCATTGAGCCTGCCGCATCTGAAAATCAGACCCTGCTTTGTTCTTGTTCCGTTTTCACGCTCCCAGCCGCCAAGATCACGCACATTGGTGATACCATCAACATAAAGATTCCTCGGTGCTGCAGCGTCAGTAGTGAATTTTGAAACACTGCTTGTTTCATTGCCTGCACTTACAGTCCAATAATACGCAGTATCAAGCTTTAAATTATAAATGCTTATACTTTCGCTTTCTGATGTATATTCAACTGAATTTTCCATATTTTCATTTTCACTCAGCTTAAGGATATATTCAGTATCCGCACTGCCATTATACTGCCATACAAACTCAACAGGCTCAGGACGGCTTTTTTCCTTTTTGCCGTTCGTATAAAGAACAAACGAGGATAAGGAGTTATTAAGATACAAAGCCTGCTTTTTAGTGTGCTGCACCACTGTATCATCAACAGGATATACTGCCGATATAACTGTTTCCATATTGCTCTGAGCGATTAATGCTTTTTTACTTTCACCGCTGCAGCCTGCAAAAACCAACATCATTATTACTATTGATAACAAAACGCTTACGGTCTTTTTCATAACAATACCCTCTTCATTTAAAATTATGTTTTAATCAACCTGAATTTTAAACACTATTTTTCTTACATTGACATCCTTCTGAGCACTTAACCCCGGCAAATGGGCATCCTCCGGATAAAGCAATAAAAAGGTACCTTTGGTTAGGGTAAAATCAAACATTGCATCCCCCTCATAAAAAGCAATATCACCGTCTGTTGAATATTTCTCCTCAACCAAATCAACAGAATCAAGACGTGCCCATCGTATTTTTTCAATACCATTTACAATATACTGCAAATCAATATATTTTTTATGCGCCTCAAACATCATTTCATGTGTCTGTTGCCGCGTGCGATAGGACTGAACCATTGCAAAAACTCTTTTTCCGTCAATCTCATATGTTCCGTCAGCAAGCTTTCCGTTCTTAAAATCAACAACAAAATCCTCAACCTTTTTCAAAAGCGGCAGCTCTTCAAAATAATCGGATATATTTTCTATTTTGTCAAAAATCATAACGCACTTAAATCTCCGCAAATCAAGTATTAATCAAGCAGGGCTGTACCATAGGAATTATCAACAGCACAAAGCCATTTTCCGTCTATCTTCCTATATACATATGTCGCACGTCTGTCCATAGAATAGTCAGATGTATCCTTGTTATCGGCATCAAGCAAAGTCTGTGACAATACAAGCACTGTATCCCCTGCCTCAAGCATAACCATATTCCCCTGTGTCGGTACAACGCTGTTCTTAAAATAAGCGGCAATTTTTATAAATGCTTTTTTAATTGCGTCCTTACCCTTTGCCTCAAGCCCGGGCTTAACCACAAGCACAGCATCATCCGTGTAAAAGCTCATAAGATCATCAAATCTCTCTTCCTTAATAGCCTGATCTGCCTGATTGATAAGCTCCTTGATTTCCATATTCATAAACAAATCCTCCCTTAAATACCGTTCATCAGCTCTTTTAATTTTATTCGTATTGCACAAAGTGCTTTTTTCGGATCTGATAAGCCTTTAACACACTCCTCCATAGGACAACACCCATCGCCTGTACGATTAACAATATATTTAACAGCTAAATCATATTGAATTTCAACACCGTTTTCCTTAAGCGTATGAATAGCCGCCTCACTTATAACAAGTGCATACACCGCTTTGACACCAAGCAGTACATACAGAAATGCCGCAGCATTGCCGACAACCTTGTCAGCAGCCGAAAAACCATTAAAATCCATACCGCTTTCAAGCCAGTCAAGAAGCGGTTTTACACCACGCTTTGCAGAGGTGTATTGATTATCACCGCAGCATAAAACACAGGTATAATTTTCTTTATTCAGAATTTTCACAGCATTAACTAAATCACAATTCATAAGGCAACCCTATTTTGTAAAATCTTTATCTAAATCTTATCATATATATCAGCAAATATCAACAATTTGAATTCAGCTTTAAAGTATAAATTCAAGAAAACATATACCATCAAAAATCGAAAAACAATATAAATATTTAAGAAAATGTGTTACCTTTTACAATTTTCGACACTAATATACTAAACATCTGAATAACAATCAAAGGAGTCTTATATGAAACCAAGAATTTTTATCAGTTCAACATTTTATGATTTGAAATATGTCAGAGAGGATATATCAAACTTTATTAAAACACATGGATTTGAAACAGTAATGTTTGAAGACGGAGATATAGGATATACTCCCGGTCAACCATTGGATAAATCGTGTTATGAAGCAATGAAAAATTCCGATATGGCAATTTTAATAATAGGTGGAAGTTATGGTGGAGAAACTTCAGAGAACATTGAACCTTCGGATTTCAGTGAATTCATATCAATTACACGTCAGGAATTCAAGACTGCTTATAGTGAAGGAATACCCATTTTTGTGTTTATCGAGGCATCTGTTTACGCTGAATACAAAGTGTTTGATTTAAACAAAAAAAGTATTATTAACGGTGGTTTCAAGTTTAATGCGGCAAAAAGTATTAATGTGTTCAGTTTTATTCAAGAAATAATAAATATCGGAAATATATCAATAACCGAATTTAAAAAGCCTTCAGAAATAAAAGACTTTTTAGAAAAGCAATGGTCAGATATGTTTAAAATTTACTTAAGATCATTGCGTGAAAAAGAGGATTATAAAAAAACTCATGATTCTATTATGGAGCTTCGTTCCGCAATTTCCGAAATGCAAATCTTCGTTAATGCATTGGTAGAAAAGACATTTAATACACAAACAGAAGTTAAATATGATTCCATAAAACATGAGCAAAGAAATGTGAAAGCTAAAGAATTAGCAAGAAAAATCACCACTGACATTGATTTCAGAATAAAAAGAGACAGATATGATACAAAATATGATTTGCATCAGCTTTTAAGTGAATTCATTCAAGCACTAATTGATTCATCTATTAAAATTAAACATGCTTCCGAACTTGAAATTGAATCAGATTTAATTCATGAAGCAATTGACAAATTATTAGACAAAATGGATAAATTAGGAATAGATTTCCATATGTTGAAACATAGAATTTTTGATGACTCAATTAACGAAATGAACAATGACGAACAACTAAAATCAGAAGTAATAGAAATTTTAGTAAACCAACTATATGTTGAAAAAACAGAATAAAAATCAAGCAGCTTAATCTTTATCAACATCAAACGCCTTACAAAATCAGTAAAATTTTTCCTTGCTTTTTTCTAATTTTAAAAGTATTATGTAAATAAGGTTAATTATATAAGCAGATAGTTTAATAAATTCTGTATTCTTAAAAATTCACACAATTTTGGAAACTGCATAAATTTTTTATATATTACAGCCGATAAATTTACCACGAATATTTACCGGGCTTATACATAATGAAAAGGTTGCATCAAACCTTCCGATTGTTGATAAAACACAGAAAAAGCGGATGATACATCAGTCCATGCCGGTGGATTAATAAAATCTGCATTTGTAAACAAAGGAAATATAATTAAACAAAAAATTAAAGAGAATTAAAATGATTGATTTTCAAAATGCAAAATATTTAAAAATGCAACGAGTTGATAACAAACAGTTTGCCAAAGTGATTGTTCCAATGCTTATCCAAAATGAACAGATAGTATCCACATACAAAACCGTTCGTGATGGTGTTATATTCACCAACAAAAGAATTATTGCAATCAACGTACAGGGATTAACAGGTTCAAAGAAAGATTTCACATCTTTGCCTTATAACAAAATATCTGCTTATTCGGTAGAAACCGCAGGCACTTTTGATTTAGACAGCGAGCTTGAAATGTGGTTTGCAGGATTAGGAAAAGTTACATTTGAGTTCAAAAGCAATTCTAATGTATCTGAAATCTGCAGAATTATTTCTACATATGCATTACGATAATTAATAATTATTTATAAAAAATCGACCATCTGTTAAACCGGCGGTCTGCACAAGCAATATACCACCATCTCAAACAGCCGTTTTTACGGCTGTTTATTTTTGTCAAAAAAAGCTGCACAGGCGTTGCCTGTGCAGCTTTTTGGTCCACCCGAGAGGACTCGAACCTCCAGTCTATAGA
>VSOH01000110.1 GCA_009774735.1 Clostridiales bacterium | reverse complement strand
TATATATACTAAGTGGTATTATATTTGCAAGTATGGATTTGGAAATCCTGCCTAACTATTATATTGCATATTAACTTGTTTTACAAGGTATTTTTTAAGGAGATTTGTTATGGAAAAAAAGTTTAATGTCGGTATTGTCGGCGCAACAGGTATGGTAGGACAGAGATTTGCTACTCTGCTTGACGGCCACCCATGGTTTAATGTAGTTTGTTTAGCTGCTTCTTCAAGAAGTGCAGGCAAAACATATAAAGAAGCTGTCGGAAAAAAATGGTGTATGGATGTTGAAATTCCGGAAGCAATGAAAGATATTGTTGTTATGGATGCAACAAATGATATTGAAAAAATTACATCAATGGTTGACTTTGTATTCTGTGCGGTTGATATGAAAAAGGATGAAATCAAGGCACTTGAAGAGGAATACGCAAAGCACGAATGTCCTGTTGTTTCAAATAACTCAGCACACAGATTTACACCTGATGTTCCAATGGTAGTACCTGAGCTGAACGCACACCATATTGAAATTATTAAGGATCAGAGAAAAAGACTTGGTACAGAGCGTGGCTTTATTGCAGTTAAGTCAAACTGCTCACTTCAGTCATATGTTCCTGCACTCTTCCCTGTTAATGACAAGTTTGCTGTTAAGGATGTACTTGTTTGTACATATCAGGCAATTTCAGGTGCAGGAAAAACCTTTGAAACATGGCCTGAAATGAATGACAATGTTATTCCTTATATCGGCGGTGAGGAAGAAAAGAGTGAGAAGGAGCCTCTTAAGCTTCTCGGTACTATTGAAGACGGTGTTATTAAATCTGCAGATAAGCCTAACTTCACTGCACAGTGTATCCGAGTTCCTGTTTCAAACGGTCACCTTGGTGCAGTATTTGTAAGATTTGAGGAAGGTCAGAAGCCGACTAAGGAAGAAATGATTGAGATCTGGAATAACTTCTCAGGCAGAGCACAGGAGTTAAATCTTCCATCAGCTCCAAAGAAATTCCTCAATTATTTTGTTGAGGATGACAGACCTCAGATTAAATCTGAAAGAATGCTCGAAAATGGTATGGCTGTTTCAATCGGCAGACTCAGAGAAGATACACAGTATGACTACAAATTTGTTTGCCTTTCACACAACACCCTTCGCGGTGCTGCAGGCGGTGCTGTTCTTCTTGCTGAGCTTCTTGCTGCGGAAGGTTATATGGACAGATAATAATTATATAAATACTTAGGGAGAGAATAATCATGAAAGAACCAATTTTTACAGGTGCAGGCGTAGCTATTATTACACCTATGAATGCTGACGGCACTGTTAACTATGAAGAATTCGGAAAATTTATTGACTGGCAGATTGAAAATGGTACAGATGCAATTGTTGTTTGCGGAACAACAGGCGAATCATCAACTTTGAAGGTTGTTGAGCACAACGAGGCTATCAGGTGGTGCGTTGAATATGTTAACGGCAGAGTTCCTGTTATTGCCGGAACAGGCTCAAATTCAACAGCATGTGCAATTGAAATCAGCCGTGAAGCTTGCAAGGCAGGTGCTGATGCATTATTACTTGTAACACCTTATTATAATAAAACAAGCCAGAGAGGTCTTATTGCTCATTACACGGCAATTCATGATGCCACTGACTTACCGCTCATTCTCTATAATGTTCCATCAAGAACAGGCGTTAACATCAATCCTGAAACTGCTAAAGAGCTTTCAAAACTGCCAAGAATTAATGGTATCAAAGAAGCATCAGGCAATCTTGACCAGGTAAAAGCTATTCACGATTTATGCGGTGATGAGCTTAACATCTGGAGCGGTAATGATGATCAGATTTATGATTTAATGGAGCTTGGCGGTAAGGGTGTAATTTCTGTACTTTCAAACATCTGCCCTCAGGCTGCTCACGATATTCCTGCTAAATACCTTGACGGTGACAAGGAAGGCAGCAAGGTGTTAATGGATAAGTATATGAAGCTTGCAAAGGCTATGTTTGTTGACGTTAACCCCATTCCTGTTAAGGAAGCTGTTTCACTTATCGGCTTTAACGCAGGTCCTGTACGACTTCCTCTTATTGAAATGGATGAAAAGAACAAGGAATACGTTAAGAACACAATGGACGAATATGGTCTTTTATAATTAACTGACGAGGAATTTAAAATGACAAGAATTATAATTACCGGTGCTAACGGCAAAATGGGAAAAGTGCTGCAAAGCATTATTGCCAACCGTGAGAACTGTGAGATTGTTGCAGGTGTTGATTTAAATACTGCAGATAACGGTGTGTTCCCTATCTACTCTTCTATAGCTGAGGTTAAGGAGGCAGCTGATGCTGTAATTGATTTTTCAAACCCTGTGCTACTTGATGATTTGCTTGAATATTCAAAATCAACAAAAACACCGCTCGTTATTGCAACAACAGGTTATAATGATGAGCAAAAGGCTAAAATTATCGAGGCATCAAAAATCTGCCCGATTTTCTTTACTTACAATATGAGTATGGGTATCAATCTGCTTGCAAATCTGGCGAAAAAAGCAGTTGAAATTTTAGGCAATGATTTTGATATTGAAATTGTTGAAAAGCACCACAATCAGAAAATCGATGCACCAAGCGGCACAGCTTTAATGCTTGCTGATGCAATTTGCGAGGTAACACCTCAGGCAATGAAATATGAATATGACCGTCATTCAAAGCGTGAAAGAAGAACTAAAAATGAAATCGGTCTTCATGCTGTCAGAGGCGGAACAATCGTCGGCGAGCATGAAATCATTTTTGCAGGACGTGACGAAATCATTACTTTATCACATTCTGCAAGAAGCAAGGAAATTTTTGCAGTAGGTGCAGTCAACGCAGCAGTATATATGTGCGGTAAGGATGCAGGTATATACGATATGAAAGAATTAATTGACTGATAACAAACAAAAAATCCAATGTTTTATCTGAACTGACCCAAGTTGTGCAGACAGTAAAAAAGCCTACTTGATGTAGAAAATTAAATTGTTAAGCAATAAACTGATTTCGTTTTTTTAACGGAGTCAGTTTTGTTTTTTTGTTTAAATTCTGTAATTTTTGTAAAAATAGATGTATTCATTATGAGGAGCTATGATACTTGGAGGTTATTTTTTCGCCAATACTCTCGCCTTGCATCAAGCTCGGCGGTTTTATTTTCACTAAAGCTTTTTATTTCCCCCGGTAGAACCGGGGGTTTTGTCTTTGCTGAAGAGACAAAAAGAGCCCTCCTGATGTAGAATATACATCAGGAGGGGCTTTTTTCTATTGGTCATTTTTATGGTCTTGTTCATTATTTAATACAAAGATTTAATTTTTTCAAGCATTGATGGTATCTTAATTGATTGCGGACAATGTGATGCGCACTTGCCGCAACTAATACAGGCATCTGCACCAACATCAATATTATTATACGCTTTCCTGCTCTGTTCTTCAGTAAGCTCCCCTGTTTTAGATTTGTTATAAACGGAGAAAATTGTACTGATTTTAACATCCTTAGGACAGTCAGAACAGTAATCGCAGCCTGTACATGGTATAATATCACTCTTATTAATCATTGCAGCCGCATTCTGACAGATATTCAGTTCACTATTTGTCATTGGTTCAAATGCAGTAAGTGTGTTTATATTATCCTCCAACTGTTCAATAGAATTCATACCACTGAGAATTGTAATCACATTAGGATGACTGGCAACAAAACGCATTGCCCATGATGCTGTACTGCTCTTTGGCTTTGCTTTTTTAAACATTTCTTCAATTTCGGGTGAAACCTCTGCAAGCTTTCCTCCGCGAACAGGCTCCATAACTATAACAGGAATACCTGCATCTGTTAAAATTCGATACTGTTCCTCTGCATTCTGATTTTTCCAGTCAAGGTAATTCATCTGTATCTGGGCAAAATCCCACTTGTGTTCACTGACAATTCTCTTTAAATCCTCAATTGTACCATGAAATGAAAATCCGATATTCTTAATTTTACCTTCTCTCTGTTTTTCAATCAGAAATTCATATGCACCGAATTTTTCACACTTTTCATAGTTTTCTTTGTTTAATGAATGCAAAAGATAAAAATCAAAATAATCGTGTTCGGTTCTTTCAAGCTGCTTTCTGAAAACCTTTTCCATATCAGATTTTTTGGGACACATCCATATCGGAAGCTTATCTGCAAGAAAATAGCTGTCTCGAGGAAACTTTTTCAGTGCCGTGCCGATGAACTTTTCACTTTTTCCGGCATGATACATATAGGCAGTATCAAAATAATTTACACCACTGTTATAAGCGGCATCAACGAGTACCTGACCTTTTTTATAATCAATAAGAGGATTTGCTTCTCTTTTAATCGGTGTTTTACAAGGTAATCTCATTGCACCTAAACCAAGCAGTGAAACCTCTGTATCTTTGAATTTTCTTTTATCCACCATATTAACTTTTACTCCATTGTCCAGGTTACACCCTGCGGTGTGTCCTTAAGAATAATTCCTCTTGCTTTCAAATCATCACGGATTTTGTCGGCTGTTGCCCAATCCTTATTTGCTCTCGCTTCCTGACGCTGTGCAATAAGCTCCTCAATTTCAGCATCAAGGTCATTTGATTTCCTGTTATAAAGAATACCTAAAACACCACAAAGTTCATCAAAAACCTTGGCAGCAATTTCACATACATTCTTTGATACACTTCTGTCAAGTATTTTAGTATTAATATCCTTAACCAAATCAAAAACAGCGGCAACACCATCAGCAGTGTTAAGATCATCATCCATAGCAGTTATAAACTGCTCTCTGCGGCTGTTTAACAGCTTTATAAGCTCGGCATCATCATCCGTGTCATTTGCATTCTTAATGGCGAAATCAAGACTTTCACGACAGGTATAAAGTCTTTCAAGGGCTGACTTGCACTGCTCAATAATCTCCAAATTATAGTTAATTGGTGAACGGTAGTGTGATGAGATAAGGAAATAACGAATGACTTCATAGCCATAAACCTCGGCAATTTCTCTTACTGTTTTGAAGTTGCCGAGTGACTTACTCATTTTTACATTATCAACATTGATATAACCATTATGCATCCAGTACTTTGAGAAAGCACATCCATTTGCACATTCACTCTGTGCAATTTCGTTTTCATGATGAGGGAAAATCAGGTCCTGACCACCACAGTGGATATCAATGGTTTTACCTAAATATCTTCTGTTCATTGCAGAGCACTCAATATGCCAGCCCGGTCTGCCCTTGCCCCATGGTGATTCCCAATAAGGCTCCCCTTCCTTCGCACCTTTCCAGAGTGCAAAATCCAAAGGATCTTCCTTAATATCACCCACGGCAATTCTTGCACCTGACTGCAAATCGTCGATAGGCTGATGACTGAGCTTGCCATACTCATTGAATTTTAATGTTCTGAAATACACATCACCATTTACAGCATAGGCATAACCCTTTTCTTCAAGCGTTTTAATAATATCAATAATTTCATCAATATTTTCGGTTGCCTTCGGGTGAACTGTTGCATCCTTAAAATTCAAACCATGAGCGTCTGTCCAGAATTCTTTAATATATTTTTCCGACACTTCTTCAAAAGTAATACCTTCCTCGTTAGCTCTTTTGATAATTTTATCGTCAACATCAGTAAAGTTCTGTACAAACTTAACATTATATCCTCTGTATTCCATATAACGTCTTAATACATCAAAAACACAAAGCGGTCTTGCATTGCCAATGTGGATGAAGTTATATACAGTAGG
>VSOH01000011.1 GCA_009774735.1 Clostridiales bacterium | reverse complement strand
GCTGTGACAGCATTTTGATTGCCGACGGTCATCAGAGCAGGGAAGTGCTGAGCGTAACCGATGCGGTGATAATCAATTGCATTTCCGATATTAAAGAAATATTTAACTAATTTTTAAAATTAGTTATAATTGTTGAGTTTTTTATTTGCATATGTTACAATGTCAAATATATGCTTAAGGAGATCGGCTATGATTAACTTAATCCCCATTCCGAAAAAATGTGTTGAAGGCAACGGATATTTAATGCTTGGTGAAAGCATTAAGCTGAAAAGTGATTTTGAATTGCCGCTGCTCGATTTAGAGCACAGCGAAGATGCAGCTATTGTAATAAAAAAAGATGACACTATTGGCGGTGAGTCTTATACTCTTTCCGTTACTCAGAATGGTGTTTTGATTAAAGCAGGTGATGAAGCAGGTGCATATTATGCATTGCAGTCACTGCGTCAGCTTACCAAATATGAGTTTGGTGTAAGACGTGTCAAATGCTGTGAAATTGAAGATAGTCCAAGATTTAAATGGCGCGGTCTGCAGCTTGATACAGCACGTCATTTCTGGTCGGTGGATGAAATAAAAAGATATCTTGATAATATGTTTATGATGAAGCTGAATGTTTTTCACTGGCATATTACCGATGATCAGGGCTGGAGACTGGAAATAAAAAAATATCCGCTTCTTACGGAAATAGGCTCTGTAAGAAAATATACGCAGCTTAACGGCTGGAAGTCGACGGAGCTTGATAACACAGAGTATAGGGGATATTATTCTCAGGACGATGTCAGGGAAATTGTTGAATATGCAAAAGCTCGTTCCATTATGATTGTTCCTGAAATTGATTTTCCTGCCCATTGTGCTGCTGCCATTGCAGCATATCCTTACCTTGCCTGCCGTGAGCTTGACAGACCTGTACCCGGTTATTTCGGTGCAACGATTCCTGAAAAATTGCAGGGTATTAAGGATTGGAACAGAACAATCTGTATCGGTAAGGAATGGACAATTCAATTTGTAAAGGATGTCATTGACGAGGTCTGCGAGCTTTTCCCTGCTCCATATTTTCATATTGGCGGTGATGAAGCACCGAAGGATGAATGGAAAAAATGTCCTCACTGTCAAAAGATAATAAAGGATAATAACCTTAAAAATGAAGATGATTTGCAGGGTTGGTTCAATAATCTTGTGCTTGAACACCTGAAAACCAAGGGCAGACAGCTTATTGGATGGAATGAAATTCTTGCAGCAGACAATCTTGACAAAACAATTATTGCCCAGTACTGGACACCTGAGAGAGATAAGAATGCTGAAAAGCATGCAAACAGCGGCGGAAGCATTATTATGTCAAATCATAAATCGTTTTATTTTGATATGCCTTATGGTAAATATCCGCTGAAAAATACATATGACTATTCACCTGAGAGGTTCGGAGTGAATAAGCAGAACATTAAGAATGTGCTCGGTGTTGAGGGCGAGGTGTGGACTGAGTGGATAGATTCTGCCGAACGTCTTGATATGATGCTTTTTCCAAGACTGCAGGCTCTCAGTGAGGTCGCCTGGTCTTATGATGAAAACAAGAATTGGAAGAGCTTTCTTGAAAGACTTGATTCTTTCAAAGTGTTTTATAAATTACTTGGTATTAATTACGCTGTTGATAAGGTGACAATGCCTGTGAACTTATTTGACAGGCTTAATGTTGAACTCAAATTCTTAAAGGGTGATACACATCTTGAAACAAGGCGTAACAGAAAATATATTGCTAAAGGAGAAATATAAATGAAATTTGCTGAATTTCCACAGTCGGTTATTGAAGAGAATGTTGACTATACCGTTCACGAAATAACCAATGTAATCAAAAAGTACGGACCGCGTGAGTCCGGTAATGAAAACTGCTTTGCAGCACAGAAGCATATAAAGAAGGAGATGGATACCTTCTGTGATGAAACAGGCTTTGAGTCATATAAAATGGCGCCTAAAGCATTTCTTCACTTCACTAAGCTTGTAAGTGCCGGCATTATTCTTGCGGTAGTTGTTTGTGCGGTGCTGGTGTTCACAAGTGTAATATCATTCTTTGTGGCACAGTGCATTGTGTGCGGCTTTGTAGGTGTCGGATTATTTATTACTGTTATGGAGTTTTTGCTGTATAAGAGATTTATGGACCCTCTTTATAAAAAGGTTGAGGGTCATAATCTTTACGGTGTAAGAAAGCCGAGAGGTGAGGTTAAGAAAAGAATTATTATCAGCGGTCATATTGATTCCGCTTATGAGTGGCGTCATCTTTATTACAGTACAAAAAAAATTAAGCTGATGATGCCTTGTATGGCACTTACAATCGGCGGTGCAGTGATTTCTTTTGTTTTATCAATTCTTGCAATCATTGCTAATTTTGTTGATATGGGCGGCTTTGGTGCATTTATTACCGATTATAGCTATTATTTCCATTTTGTTACTGCTCTTGCAATGGTAACTCTTTTCCTGTTCATTGATTTCAAAACAATTTCACCGGGTGCTAACGATAACTTAACAGGTACTTATGCTGCTGTTACAGCACTTCGTATGCTTGATATGGCTGGTGTTGATTTTGAGAATACTGAGGTTTGTGCTATGATTACAGACGGTGAGGAAGCAGGTCTTCGCGGCTGTAAGCAGTGGGCAAAGGATCATTATGACGAATATGTCAACAGCGGTGTTGAAACTGCTATTCTTTGTGTTGATACCTTAACTGATCTTGAATATCTTAATGTATACAGCCGTGATATGACCGGTACAGTTAAGCACAGTCCTGAGTTCAGTCAGCTTGTTATGGATTCTGCAATTGAAGCAAATCATAATGATTTGAAATTTGCCAATGTATTCTTCGGTTCTTCGGATGCCGCAGCATTCACACAGGCAGGTATTACCGCAACATGCCTTGCTGCTATGGATCCTGCTCCGGCAGATTATTATCATAACCGACGCGACAGCTATGACAGATTAGTTCCTGAAGCAATCAAAACAGGCTATGAGGTTGTTATTTCAACAATCCTTAACTTTGATGAAAAAGGCTTAGGCAAATAATAAAACAAAAATAAACCGCTGCTATTTCCGGCAGCGGTTTATTTTTGTTGTTTGTTTTGTAATTTTTCTTATTAATCCAAAGCATCCTTTACTGCGTCGCCTGCTTTATCAACTGCTCCGCCTACGCCGTCTGCAACATCGTCAGCACCCTGACCGATATCATCGCCAACCTGATCGGCCTTTGATTCAACCATATTTGTTGTGCCGTTTTTATCTGTGGTATTATTATCATTTGTTGTTGTAGTGTTATTGTTTGTTGTATTTGCTGCAGTTGTAGTCGTAGCAGTTGTGTTTGTGGTTGTAGTATTGTTATTATCATCATTTTTAGAACAACCCATAAATACAGTTGCAATAACAGCAATTGCTAAGGCTATAATTAAAATCTTACTTTTCATAATATAACTTCCTTTCAAGAATAGGTTAACCGATAAAATTTGTTTTATTCAAATTATTTTGTTAATGTTCCGCCGTCACTGTACAGGAGGAGAAGAATGTTTTCCTCTGCACCGGTCTGTGCATTTACATAAATCAAAACCTCTTCGCCCGTTTCATTGCTTTCGCAGTGAAGCTCATAGCATTCAATCTCAAGACCGTTTTCCTTTGGTATTACACATTTTTTGGTGTCTAATATTTTAAGATAAGGGCTTGCATTTTTTTTGATTTCATCAAGCTTTATTTTTTCACTGAAGCCTTTTCTTTCAATATGATTTGTCAAAAAGCCTTCAGCCTCAAGTGAAAGTACCTTGCCGTCCGCCATTGAAATACCGACCTTGATTAAATCACTGTAATATATTATGCCGTCTTTGCTGTATGCAAAGTTTATAACACAGATATTATCGTTGGTCATATAATAGGTTTCTTTCATATTTTCATAACCGATGTTTTTCAGATATGATTTGGCAATATTTCTGGCATTATCCTCAGTTATAGATGATTGTGTGATTTTGCCGCCGTAAAGAATATAAGAAACGTAGCCTCCCTGCTTTGAAATACCGATATGCTTCTGACCGCATGTGAAGGTATAGCATGGGATTTTGCCGTCCTCATTATTTTCATTGCCAACCTGATTAATATTACAGTTAAGTGCAGTCGCAGCAATTTCACGTGCCTGTTCCTTTGTAATATTATCTTTGTTTTTTATCATCTGCGGTTCACGATTGAGTACTGCGTCTGCGAAGGGACCATCATATAAAAGCGTTGGGTAGTTGTTAAATGCTTCTTCTGCTGCTGTCATATCTGCTGAAATGGCATTGACATTGACGTTTGCTTTGCTTTTAACATTGCTTGCGGTTATTTTTCCGCCGCTGTTGCAGATTGAAACCATACCTTCAACTGATTCATTAAGCTTTCTTGAATAGTTTAAGAGCGTTGAAAGATTTTTGTGTTCCTCATCGGTTATCTTTTCACCGGAGGAAATTTTTTTAGCGATATAAGTTGAATAGTCGCTTGCCTGGCTGATGAACTTGTATGTGCTGCTTAAATTCATCTGACTTACAGGCAATCGAGAAAGTGCCTCTTTGGCTTCACCGCATTCAGCATAAAGGTCTGAGCTTATTTCAAGCAGCATCTTGTCGGAGTTGGAATATATGCTTTTGGTTAAATTTGTTTCAATAGCGTCCAGATTTTCCGACAGCTCATTAAGGCTTTGCTGATAGCTGTTTTCAAGCTGCATTTTGTAGCTGTTGGCATGGTTCATATTAATTATCGCATATCCTGCCAGAACAGATACTGCTGCCAATACAAAGGAAAAAATCCTTACATAGCTTCTTGTAGTCATAAATAAAACCTCCGTAATCTATTTTTTACCGAAAATTAAAAAAACATACAAAAAAATCAATAAAAATGTTTAATTGTTGCGTTTTATATGTTACAATACAAATAATTGTAATTAAAATGGAGTAGTATGTTATGGCAAAGGTCGAGGGAAAGAGAAGAATTGTTGTTAAGGTTGGTACATCTACCTTAACGCATAACACAGGTAAAACGAACATTGCACGTATGGCAAAGCTTGTTTCAGTGCTTTCTGATTTGAAAAATGCAGGGCACGAGATTGTTTTGGTATCAAGCGGTGCAATTGCGGTAGGTGCAGTTAAGCTTGGCTTTAAATCAAAGCCGGTTACCACAAAAGGTCTGCAGGCTTCTGCAGCAGTGGGTCAGTGTGAGCTTATGTTTTTGTACGATAAGCTGTTCAGTGAGTACAGTGTTGTTGTCAGCCAGCTTTTGTTTTCAGCCGATACGCTTGAAAATCCGCAGGAAACTGCTCATCTGATTGACACCTTTAATCAGCTTTTGGAATATGATTCTCTGCCGATTATAAATGAAAATGACTCTGTCTATGTTGAGGAGCTTCTGAATGGTGATAATGATTGTCTAAGTGCAAAGGTTGCAACCCTCATTGATGCGGATTTACTGATTCTTTTAACGGATATTGACGGACTTTATGACGATAATCCGAATGTTAACAGTAATGCCAGCTTAATTACAAGGGTTGATGAAATTACAGAAGAGCTGAAAGCGGTTGCAGGTGGAGCAGGTGCAAAAGGTACAGGCGGTTTTGCAACCAAGCTCAAGGCGGCAGAAATTGCCACAGGTAAAGGTATACCTGTTGTTATTATGAATGGTGCAAAGCCGACAGATATTTATAAGGTGCTTGACGGTAAAAGTATAGGTACATATTTTTCAGTAAAGGGTGAATGAAATGTTGGAGCAATTAGGAGTTAATGCAAAAAAAGCGGCTGGTATATTAACAACTGCAGATACAGAAATTAAGAACAAGGCACTGCATGCAATCGGCAAGGCACTTGTTGATAATGCAGACGTTATAATCAGTGCAAATAATATTGATATTGAAAACGGAAAAAAGGCAGGTCTTAATGCAGGTCTTATTGACAGGCTTATGCTTGACGAGGATAGAATAAAGGGTATTGCAGATGGTTGTGTTCAGGTTGCGCAGCTTGATGACCCCTGCGGCAGAGTCCTTGAAACTGTTGAAAGACCGAATGGCTTGATTATAAAAAAAGTATCCTGTCCGATGGGTGTTATTGGTATTATCTATGAGGCAAGACCTAACGTAACTGCTGATGCTGCGGCTCTTTGCCTTAAAAGCGGTAATGCAGTTATTCTTCGGGGCGGCAAGGAAGCAATTGAATCAAATAAGGCAATTGCTGATATTATGCGTGAAGCTGTTGAAGGTGTCGGACTGCCGGCAGATTCAATTCAGCTTGTTGCCGATACTTCAAGGGAGTCATCAACCGAACTGATGAGAATGAAGGATTATCTTGATTGCCTTATTCCGAGAGGAAGTAAAAACTTAATCAAGGCCGTTGTTGAAAATTCAACAGTGCCTGTAATTGAAACAGGCTCGGGCAATTGCCATATCTATGTTGATAAATATGCAGATATAGAAATGGCGGCAGAAATAATTTTTAATGCAAAAACACAGCGTATCAGTGTTTGTAATACTTGCGAAAGTCTTGTCATTCACAGTGATATTCTTGAAAAGGCATTGCCGTTAATCAAGGCAAGGCTTGATGAAAAGCAAGTTATAATCAAGGGTGATGAAAGAGCAAAAGCAGTGTGCCCCGATATTGAAGCGGCAGATGAAGCTGATTTTGCTACTGAATATCTTGACTATATTATAAGTGTTAAAACTGTAGACAGTCTTGATGAGGCGATTGAGCATATCAATAAAAATTCAACAGGCCACAGTGAGTCTGTTGTTACAAATGATAATGACAGGGCAATGGAGTTTATGAGCAGAGTGGATTCATCATCTGTATATCATAATGCGTCCACCAGATTTACTGACGGTGCTGAGTTTGGTCTTGGTGCTGAAATCGGTATTTCTACCCAGAAGCTTCATGCAAGAGGTCCTATGGGACTTCGTGAGCTTACTACAACAAAGTATTTGATTTTCGGAAACGGACAGGTTAGATAAATCATGGATGAAAAAGAACGTGCAAAGCAAAGGAAAAAGCGTCTGAGAGCTAAAAAAAGAAAAAAAGCAGGCAAAACGCTTTTGATTATTATTTCAATAATAGTTTTAGCGTTGGCTGCATTTTTAATCACAATGAAAATTTGTGACCCGAATTTTGAAATTAAATCATTTGTGCCCGAGGATAGGATTGAGCAGGCTGTGGCTTTTGTTAAAGAGGACATTCTAAGCCAAACAACAACTACAACTGCCCCCACAACCAAGCCTACGACCACAAGACCGGCTAATTATGATTATGAACCAATCAGTGAGTTTGAATTTGATACCTCTCTTGAGGGCAATCAGGTTGGAAATCTTCTTAATAAGACGGCGGGTGCAGTTACCTTCAGTGCGGCGTATAATTATTTCAGTGTTGAAAATGACGGCATTTACCGTTTTGATTCCTCTGAGGAAACAAATGAAAAGATTACTGCAAATAAAAATAATTATAAATATCTGAATGTTTTAGGTGACTATGTTTATTTTGTTGACACAAAGGCAAATCAGCTTAAAAGAGCAAGAATAACAGGCAAAGAGGAAAAAAAGCTTGCCGATGATATAGCATTTGCATATTTGTATAATGATAAAATATACTTTATAGGCAGTGATAATTCAGTAGGATATATTAAAACCGAGGATTACAGCAAAACGGTTCTTTATACGGCAGGTGCAGATAAAAAGCTGAAGTTTGTCGGCATATCACTTTCAAGAATATTCTTTACACAGTATGACGATGTAACAAAAAAATATCAGTATATCACTGTCAGTCTGCGTGACAAGAATGACAGAAGATATTTCAGGGATGACACAACAGGTGATTCAATTGTTAATATGGAACTTGAAAGCGGATTTTTCTATTATTATAAAAAACAGGATAACGGCAGCTTTGATTTAATCAGGCAGAAATTCGGCTCTGAAAAAACTGTTACACTGCTGAAAAAATGCTCGCTTACAGACTATCCGGTAATTCACGGCAACAGACTTTATTATACTGAGCTTAACGGCTCGACATTGCAGGCAATGGAGCTTAATATGAATTCGATGGAGAAAAAGGTTATGGTTAAGCTCGGCGGTGCAGATAAAACAACTACTGCAGGTGTAGGCTTTGGATATCACTATGTTTATCTTTTCGGAAGACCTAAAGCTGACAGCGGTACTCAGTACAGAGGCAGCAGTATTTATACCTCTGCATCCTATCAGAATACGATTGCTTTTGAGAACGGCGGATGGAAATATTGATGCAGCCTTCTGTAATAAAAATATGATGAAAGGGAATTTTAGTTTTGGACAAGTATAAAAAGTTAGCTTCAAATACATTGATATTTGCGATAGGCACTTTTTCGTCAAAGATACTGTCATTTTTGCTTATGCCTTTTGTTACCCGTATGATGGGAACAGGCGATTACGGTGCTGCTGATTTGGTTCAGCAGACCGTTAATGTTTTAATACCTATTGTAACTTTGCAAATTAACAGTGCAGCATTAAGATTTTCCCTTGATAAGGCAAAAAACAAAGCAGATGTATTAACTGTTGGAGTTAGAACAACGATAATAGGCTTTGGTGTATTTCTGCTTTTTGCCTATCCGATAAGTCTGATTAAAATCAATGATTTTGTTTTAGGCGACTATATTATTCTTGTTATTGCTTTTGTTCTGATTTCCGGCTTCAGACAGCTTTGTCAGCAGTTTGTACGAGGAAGCGGCTATGTTAAGCTTTTTGCAATTGACGGAATCATTGCAACAGCTACAACTTTGCTTTTTACCATTCTGTTTTTGGGACCGCTTAAATGGGGTGTAACAGGCTATATTGCAGCAATTATCGCATCAGATGCCTGTTCGGTTATATTCTTTGTTATTACTGCTAAGCTTTATAGATTTGTCAAGCCGAGATTATCGGAAAGGGATATTACGGGACAGATGCTCAAGTACTGTGTGCCGTTAATTCCTACGGTTATTCTGTGGTGGATTATCAATGTTTCGGACAGATATATGGTAACAAGCTTTGTTGGCTCATCTGCCAACGGATTATATACTGCAGCTTCAAAAATCCCTAATTTTGTAATTCTTTTTTCACAGATATTTATTGATGCGTGGCAGCTATCTGCTGTTGACAGTCAGGAAAATAAAAGGGAGCGCAGAAGATTTTTCAGCAGAGTCTTTCGTGTCTACAGCGGCGGTGTGTTTGCGGTTGCCTCAGCACTTATTCTCGCTTGTCAGCTTATCACGAAAATTCTTGTTGCTCCGTCATATTATGAGTCGTGGAAATTTGTTCCGATACTTATCATTGCAACGACCTATTCCTGTATTGTTAATTTCCTTGCATCTGTTTATATGGCGGAGAAAAAGTCACTTATGGCACTTCTTACGGCACTCAGCGGTGCGGTAACAAATATTGTTCTCAATTTTGTGTTTATACCAAAAATCGGTGCCAATGGTGCTGCTATTGCCACGGTTTGTGCGTTCCTTGTGGTTTTCATTACAAGGGGGGCAAATACAAGAAGATATATTAAAATTAATTTCCAGCTTCCGATAATGCTGTGTGAAACGCTGATATTAATAGTACAGAGTGCACTGATGCTTCTGATGAAAGACGGAGTTTTGCTTTATATTGTTGAAGCTGCATTGCTTGCACTGATGATATTTATGAATATAAGACCTATTCAGGAGCTGGCAGGCTTAATAATTAACAAGTTTTTGAAGCGTGGAAGAAAGAATTAAGGCAAGTTATTTCACAGTTGCTATTGCAAAAATGATGATTTTAGTATATAATGTACAAAGCGAATGTCTAATTAATTGAAATTTTTAATATAATTTGGAGGATTTGTATGAAAAAAATGACTGTTGCTCAGGCTAAGAAAGCTGTTAGTGACAAGCTGAGCCATTTCTTTGGTGTCGATCCTAAAACTGCAACAAATGAGCAGTATTATAAGGCTGTATCTATGATTGTAAGAGATAAGCTTTCCGAAATGAACAGTGAGTTTCGTTCTGAAGCTAAGGGACAGGACTCAAAGGAAATTTATTACCTTTGTATGGAGTTTTTAATGGGTCGTTCACTTAAGAACAACCTTTATAATCTTGACCTTGTTGATACCTTTGATGAGGCACTCAAGGCTTTTGATGTTAAGCTTGACAGACTTTATGATGAAGAAATTGATGCCGGCTTAGGTAACGGCGGACTCGGCAGACTTGCAGCCTGCTATCTTGACGGACTTGCAACAAATGGATTCCAGTCAATGGGCTATTCTATCCGCTATGAGGCAGGTATCTTCAAGCAGAAGCTTGTTGACGGCTGGCAGACAGAGCTGCCTGATTTCTGGCTTCTGGGCGGTGAAGTATGGCTTGTTCCGCGTGAGGAGAGATCCTGTCAGGTTAATTTTGAAGGCTGGATTGAAGACAGTTGGGATGGTGACTATCACCACGTTGAGCACAGGGATTGTAATACTGTTACAGCAGTGCCTTATGATATGTATGTTTCAGGTAAGGGCAAGGGCGTTTCAAGATTAAGACTATGGGCGGCAAGAAAGCCTGAGCTTGATATGGGTCTGTTTAATTCAGGCTCTTATGTTAAGGCTATGGAGCAGTCTGCTATGGCTGAGGCTATTTCAAAGGTTCTTTATCCTGCAGATAATACACAGGAGGGTAAATCTCTCAGACTCCGTCAGCAGTATTTCCTTGTTTCTGCTTCAATTCAGGATATCATCAAGCGTCACTTAACACGCTACGGCACGCTTGACAATCTTCCTGATAAGGTTGCAATTCATATCAATGATACACATCCCACAATGGCAATTCCGGAGCTTATGAGAATTATGCTTGATGAGTGCGGATATAGCTGGGATGCTGCATGGAATATTGTTACCAATACAGTAGCTTATACAAATCATACCGTAATGAAAGAAGCACTTGAGTGCTGGAGTGAGGATTTATACAGACGACTTCTTCCGCGTATATATGAAATTACGAAGGAAATTGACAATCGTTTCAGAGCATATGTATGGGGTGTTACTCATGATGCAGATAAGGTTGAGCGAATGGCAATCGTTTCAGGCGGTATAGTAAGAATGGCTAATCTCTGTGTGGCCGGCTCTCATTCGGTTAATGGTGTGTCTGCTCTTCACAGTGAGATTTTAAAGGATACTGTATTTAATGATTTCTATACAATTACGCCTGATAAATTCAAAAATGTAACAAACGGTATTGCTTTCAGAAGATGGATTTGTCAGTCAAACCCAGAGCTTACTAAGTTCATTACAGAGCTTATCGGTGACGGCTTTATTACCAAGAGCGACGAGTTGTTAAAGCTTCGTGACTATAAGGATGATAAGCAGGTTCTTGACAGAATCAGCGGTATCAAGCTTGCCAATAAAAAACGATTTGCTGAAATTGTTAAAAAGAGAAATGGTATTGTTCTTGACCCTGAATCAATTTTTGATGTTCAGGTTAAAAGACTTCATGAATATAAGCGTCAGCAGCTTAATGTTCTTAATATTATTGCAGAGTATCAGATGCTCAAGGCGAATCCGAAGATGGATTTTGAGCCGAGAACTTATATCTTTGCGTCTAAAGCTGCTCCGGGCTACTTTATGGCTAAAAAAATTATTGAGCTTATTGATGCACTTGCAAAGGTCGTAAATAATGACCCTGATGTTAAGGGCAGAATTAAGATTGTGTTTATGGAGGACTATAATGTTTCTCTTGCTGAGGCACTTATGCCTGCAGCAGATATAAGCGAGCAGATTTCACTTGCAGGTACCGAAGCATCAGGCACAGGTAATATGAAGCTTATGTTAAATGGTGCAGTTACTCTTGGTACAATGGATGGTGCAAATGTTGAAATTTTTGATGCCGTCGGCGAGGATAATATCTTTATCTTTGGTATGACAACACCTGAGGTTGAGCAGCTTAAGAGAAATGGCTACAATCCAAAGAAATACCTTGAAAATAATGAGGTGTTAAAGAATGCTGTTGATTTCATAAATAATGGTGTTAACGGCAAGAGTTTTGGTGAGATTTCATCTTCACTTATGAATGTTGACCAGTATATGGCACTTGCAGATTTTGCCGACTATCAGAAGGCACAGCAGTTCTCCGCTGAGGTTTACAGGGATAAAGAGCGTTTTGCAAAAATGTCACTTATGAACATTAGTGGTGCAGGTGTGTTCAGTGCGGACCGTTCAATTATGGATTACGCAAATGACATCTGGCATACAAAGCCTGTTGTGTTTGCTGCCGATAAGCCTAAGACTGTTAAAAAATCAGCACCTATGGCTCCTAAGGCAGAAAAAAAGTCTGCTCCTAAAAAGGCTGTAAAGACTGAAAAGAAAACAGCAGCTAAGAAAGCAACAAAAAAATCTAAGTAATTATTCTTGCCAAAAGGGACTGTTCCCTTTTGGCAAGTTGTATATGAGGAATTATGGTATTATTTGATTCAAGAGATACATCGTACAAATCAATAGTATCCGCTCTTGCAACTGATGAAGAATGCAAATTTCGCATAACAGTTCCGAGGGATTTGAAATGCAGCTGTGCAACACTTGCCGTTACCAAAGAGGGTGAGTGTGAAAGCACGGCTTATTATGGTATGTTCTGGGCAGGAATGTGCGGTAATGATTATGAATACTGGGAGCTTCATTTCAATGCAACTACTGAAGGGCTTTATTTTTATCATTTTGAGCTTGATACACCCTGGGGTAAAACCTTTATTAAAAATACCGGTTTCGGAAAAGGTGAATTTAATGCACAGGGCAATGAATTTCAGCAGACTGTTTATGACAAAAATTTCAAAACGCCTGGTTTTTTAAAGGGTGGTATAATTTATCAGATTTTTCCCGACAGGTTTTATAATTCAGGCAGTGAAAAGGTTAATGTTCCTTCAGCACGTGTAATGCGTGAATGGGGTGATGAGCCATTCTGGAAAGAAGAGCAGATGAATGGAATCTGGAATAATGATTTTTTCGGTGGAGATTTAAAGGGAATTGAAGAAAAACTTGGATATATTGCAGATTTAGGTGTAAGCTGTATTTATATAAACCCTGTTTTTGAATCACATTCAAATCACAGATATGATACTGCTGACTATGAAAAAATTGACAGCCTTCTCGGCAGCGAGAATGACCTTAAATCCCTTTGCAAAACAGCTAAGGATAAGTATGGTATATCCATAATTCTTGATGGTGTATTCAGTCATACAGGCTGTGACAGCAAATATTTCAATATGTACAGTCATTACAAAAATCTCGGAGCTTACAATAGCAAGGAAAGCCCTTATTTCAGTTGGTATAAATTTATTGATTATCCTGATAATTATCATGCCTGGTGGGGTATAAAACTGCTTCCAGAGGTTATTGAGGAGGATGAAAGCTACCGTCAGTATATCTGCGGCAGGGATGGTATTCTTCGTAAATGGCTCAGGTGCGGTATAGCAGGCTGGCGACTTGATGTTGCTGATGAACTGCCTGATGTTTTTCTTGACGATTTGAGAAAGGCTGTTAAGGCTGAAAATAAGGATGCCGTAATTATCGGCGAAGTCTGGGAAAATGCAACAAACAAATTTGCCTATGGTGAAAGAAGAAGATATCTTCTTGGGCAACAGCTCGATTCGGTAATGAATTATCCTTTTGCTGATGCCATTCTGAATTTTGTGCGTTTCGGTCATGGTGAATATTTCTTTGATTCAATAATGGATATTGTTGAAAGCTATCCTCCTCAGGTACTTAATGTTTTAATGAATCATATCGGCACACACGATACCGAAAGAGCAATAACGAGGCTTGCAGGACCCGATAATAACGGCAGGGACAGAGCGTGGCAGCATATACACAACAAGCTGTCAGATTACGATTATCTGAAGGGCATTTCAATGATGAAAATGGCGAGTCTGATTCAGTTTACTCTGCCCGGTGTTCCTTCGATTTATTATGGAGATGAAATTGGTATGCAGGGAATGAAGGATCCCTTCAACAGAGCCTGTATGACCTGGGACCATCAAAACAAAGAGCTGCTTTTGTGGTATAAGCGGCTTGGCTGGATAAGGCGTTCCTCAAAGGCATTTGCAGAGGGTGCGTTTAACCGGGTTTTCTGTGACGGCGCTGCTATTGCATATGAAAGATATACGGATAGCGAAGCAATGCTTGTAGCTGTCAATAACAGTGATGAGCAGGTGAATATTTTTGTTGACAGCAAGTGGAACAGTTCCTATGGTCATTTCGATTTTGATTGCAAAAATGGAATTATAATCCTGCCTCCAAAGCGCTATACATTGCTCAGTAAAAGACTTGACTAACAATAGTCAGGTCTTTTGTTATTAATACTGACTTTATTGCATATAATTTTCTGGTGATTTAAGTGAAGGAATTTTTATATGCAGATAATGATAATTATGAAAGTGAATTTGTTGCCACAGGTATTAATTCCGTAACCCTTGGCTGCTATAGCCGTGCACAGATGAGAGCTCTTTATCCGACAGGGTTTCATGTTGTATGCCAGATAGGTAAAGGCAAAAACATACTTGGTGATATTAAATGCAGAGGCTGCAGACTGCCTGCCTATTCACTGGATTATTCAATACTTTACAGCAGCACAGGTTATATTCAGCTTGGTGATAATGAGTTTGCCGTTATAAAAAAAAGCAATGCTTTGTTTTTGCTTTTATATTTTTCAGCAATTATATCAATCGCAGTACTGATGGCATTTTGTTTAACCGATTATTCGGGTGCTTTTGCTCAGAATATAAAAAATGAGAGCCGGATAAAAGAAGAAATTGTTCTGCCGTATAATATGACAACCAAACAGCATATTGATACAAAAAACGTGAGTTTTGAAGTGCCGCAGCAGTCAGATATTACCTTTAAAGCAAATCAGCGTTTGCAAAATTATTCTTTTTCAAATCAAAAAATAAATCCATATTACGTTGTGATTCAAATACTTATTGATGATGATGTGATTTATGAATCTGATTTTATTCCGCCCGGCGGAGGCGTACAAAAAATTGAATTGAAAAAAATACTGCCGAATGGTACATATATTGCCACTATCAGGTATTTTACATACTCCTTTGACAGTGAAGTTAAAGCTTTGGATTTTTATGATTACCGCAGCGAAGTATCATTCAGTTGAATTAAAACCAAATTATGGCATCATTCATTTATATTATTTTTAAACACCTTGGTTAAAATATAACCGAGGTGTTTTATTATGCACAAAAAAGGAAAAACAATGTTTTTTGATAAGCCTCCTGTAATAATCGGCAGTGCAGGAGTAGCCGGAAAAAAAGAGGGCGAAGGTCCCCTTGCCGAGGATTTTGATGCGATTTTTGAAGATACAACAATGGGGCAGCAGTCTTTTGAGCTTGCCGAATCCGCAATGCTGCACGATGCTATAATCAGAGCACTTAATTCTGCAAGCAGAAGCTCAGATAAGGTCGACTTTGTTCTCAGCGGTGATTTGCTTGACCAGTGTATGGGCTCAGCTTTTGCTCTTAAGGATTTGGAAATTCCGAGTATAGGGCTTTTTGGTGCCTGCTCAACTATGGCATTGTCATTGTCAATCGGCTCAATGCTCATAAGTGCAGGGGCAAACTGTGTTGTTGCTGCAACGTCAAGTCATTTTTGCTCAAGCGAAAGACAGTTTCGCTTTCCGCTTGAATATGGCGGACAGCGACCGCCGACATCACAGTGGACTGTTACCGGTGCCGGCAGTGCAGTGCTTGAAGCAAAAGGCAATGGAGTTAAGATTAAAGCAGTTCAGATAGGCACAATTACCGATTATGCTATCACAGATGCCAATAATATGGGTGCTGCAATGGCACCTGTAGATGCTATACTTAGACTATAAGATATTTCAGACTTTGATAAATGGCGATAAACACGCCGAGTGAAATGTGATGTGTTACTTTTCTAAGTGTGCAATCCGAATTTTGAAAGCGTTTCATTAAAGAACAACTTTATAAAATGATTAACGGCATCGAGCCATCAATCATTTTGGCGTTTTCTGTTTTTTGCGATAAAGCAGTACCCATGTACAGCAATTATCGCAAAAAACAGAATTCTCATCCATTTCTCAAAGTCTGCTTACAAATTTTATGGTGATACGCATTTTCTACACACAAAATAATTTACTGGGAGGTATGATACTTGAAAGTGCAAAACAATCTTACATATGTTGAAATTGACGGACTGAATTATCCTGATTTCAAAGACACAAATCAACCCAAAAGAGAAATAGGTATATGGGGACACCGCCATGCAAATTATCTGCGTGAATTTCATCCAACAATCTATTACTCAATGCTCTGTAAAATGACTCTTGCCGATTATCTTGAAACAATAGATAAGCAGGCAAAGGATATGTACGATCAACTCATAAAAGAGTTTGCAGAAAAGCAGGGCATAACCGAACAGCTCAAAGCAGACAACCAAATGCTCTGGGTGCAGCAAATGAATAACATCGCAAATCAGGTCCGAGAAATCATCTTTGATGAACTGATTTTTACTTACAATAAAACAGAATAACCCACAAAATCCCTATTCATTTTCCTGAATAGGGAAATTTTTTTGAAAAAATTCAAACTTTTTGTGTTACCTTTTTGATCTTTTGACACTATATATACGAAAGGCAAAATTTTGTTGTTTTTCCTTGTCAAGACATAAAAATGATACAATTTTGTCGAAAAAATGTGCAGTTTTGCATTTTGTATTGACAATTTACATATATAGCCTATATTAAAACTGTAAATTTATATATTTTACAGGGATAAATCCATTTTATTTCTCGGATGCTTTTTTGCAAGAATATTACGCTGCTTTTTCATACTGATATGGGTATAAATTTGTGTAGTTATTATTGAACTGTGGCCAAGCAGCTGCTGAATATACCGTATATCGACATCCTCTTCAAGCAATAGGGTAGCGAAAGAATGACGAAACATATGTGGGGTTATATGCATATCAATTCCGGCAAGCTTTACATAATGATTTATCATAAACCGGACAGATTGTTCAGATAATCTGTTATCAAATTTGTTTGTGAAGAAATAATCAGTTGTTGAATGATTATGATTTTTGTACTCTTTAAGTGCGTTGATTACATCCGTATTCTCAATTTGAATAAGTCGCTCTTTTGAGCCTTTGCCATATACTCGAATAACTTTGTTTTTCAGGTCAATATCATCATTTTTCAAAGAGCATATTTCTGAAATCCTCATGCCTGTTGCAAACATGATTTCAAACATTGCTATATCACGAAGAACAACATTTTTGCGATAATCGGACATAGACTTGTTCTTTTCCTGGTAAACCGTTTTAAGCAATTTTTTTATAGTTTTTAATGGTATGGTGCGAGGG
>VSOH01000109.1 GCA_009774735.1 Clostridiales bacterium | reverse complement strand
GCAAAATATCAATCCGATATATTTTGAAAAATATATTAGATAAATAAAAGCAGATTCCACGAAATTATATGAACCGGCATTAAAAGTTTGTGCGTGAAAAGAAAATATAATTAAGGCTATACCAAATAATATAAAAATGATATTTTTATTCATAATTACTCCTGCATATCTGTAAAACGCAAATTGTTATATTGCTGTAAAACCTACTTTGTCACCTCTGTATTCATTAAGTGAAATGCTTGGACTCAGTGACAAACTAACCCCGGATTGAGAGGCACTTATTCCTATGCTTCCGACAGAAATCTTTTTGTGTCCATAAACACCTTGAACTATACAGTCTTCTTTTGAAGGCACCTTAATTCCATAACTCATATATGCAAGTATATTTGAAACTGATTGCGTATGAGCATGTGTTGTTCGTGTGCATTGAAATGTTGTTATATTTTTGAGGTTAAATCTTATTGCTTGCACATTCCCTACAGGATTATCAACTTTAACATTTTTGTTGGTATAATAATCGGGCTTGTTGGCATTTTTCCATACTTGTGATTTATAATTGCTTTTACTGGTACAACAAGTAAAAGTTTCTTCTAATTTACCATATACTTCGTGAGTTGTATCATAAGTACCTTGGCTGAAATAAAGTGTTAGCACATCCTCAAAAAAACAAGTAGGGTTTTTTAGCCATTTGCCATATACAGCAATTTGATAACCAACTTTTTTATTGCTTAAAATTCCTGTTTCTCTTGAAATTACTATCTTGATTTGCATATAACCATTATCGGATGTCCAAGGATTTTGCAATGGCGAAATGCCATAATCATCTCTGAACATTGCCAATGTCATTTCGTCCTGCGTCATTGACTCGGTGTTGCCTGCTTCGTCAACTTTTATGTAATCTTCCGATACAATGATTTCTTTGAATCCTAAATATTTTAGTGTTTCCTCATCTGCAACCTCAAGGTCCTCCTGACCTGTGTAGTCCATAATAAAATTAGCAAGCTCCAAATCGTCAATATCGGGTATTTGGTTACGTACTTCATTAACAAATTCTTCTATATTATTGTATGTTGTAGTTGGGTTTTCGTTTGTATTATCAGTTGTGATTTCAATTATACTGTCGGCAATACTTTCTAATGTCGGAGATTCTTCGGCTGACACCTGTGACGGAAATGCAAAAGTCAGCATCATAACCATCATTACGGAAATAATCTTTTTCATAATCTTAATTCCTTTCAAAGTAAAGTTTTTGTTTTTATGAATTTACTATATGCTCCATCGGAATCACATCCTTATGAAAAATTAGGTATAATACCTCTAAATTAAAATTACCACAAATGTTTTAATTTGTCAACAATATGTTTACAGGAAAAGTATTTACTATAAAAGTATAATGTGATAGAATGTCAAATATATCAAAGATGGTGATTTTATGGGGCAGACAGTTGACAATTTCAAGCGTGGAACAGCGGAAATGCTGGTACTTTATCTGCTTAGTAAGGAAGATCTTTACGGCTATCAGATTACACAGGCTTTTGCAGAAAAAAGCGATGGTGTATACACGATGCTGGAAGGGTCTTTGTACCCTATTCTCTACAGACTGACGGAGGCCGGCTATATAACCGACTACACACAGCAGGTCGGCAGGCGCAGAACAAGAAGATATTATCATCTGGAGGATGCAGGCAGGGCGTATTACAAGGAAATCCTTGCTGATTATGATTCTGTTACAGGCAGTATCAACAAAATTCTTGACAGAATCGAGGGTGATAATATATGAAGCGTGCGCCATTGAACAGAGAAATTAAAAAATATATAATTGACGTAAAGTCTTATTTAATCTGCGACTGGCGGACAAGGCAGAAATTTTTGAAGGATCTGAAAAATGACATCAATGATTTTGTTGATGAAAATGAAGAGGTCACTATTGATGATGTTCGTAACCGATTCGGCGAGCCTGAAAAAATTTCACGTTCCTTTCTGGAGGGTGCAGATTTAAAAAAGATTAAAAGACATATGAATTTTGGCAGGATATTAGCTGTAACTGCCGCAGTTGCTCTAATTATCTGGGCAGTTGGTATGACTGTTGCTGTAATCGATTCCAGTGGCGGATACTTGGTTACTGAGTTTGATGATGAAATAATTAGTGTGGAAAGAGTATAGGGGAAGAATAAAATGAAAAAATTAATATCTTTATTATCGGTAATACTTATGATTGCTGTTTTATGCCCGAACACAGCTTTTGCAGAAGAAAAAGTTGTGACAGACAGTACCATTGAGTATTTTGAAGATGGCAGTTACATAGTTACTGAGTTGTCGGAAAGCACAGTTACTACCTTTGCGGCACAAACAAAAAGCTCATACAAGGTGTCGCATTTTTATAACAGTAATAATGTTAAGGAATGGACTGTCAGATTGGATGCTGCTTTCAGTTACACGGGCAGCTCGGCTGCCTGCACAAGCGCCAAGACATCCTATACAATATATAATGATGCATGGAAAGTAACGTCAGCAGTTCCTTCAAAAAGCGGCAATAAAGCAACAGGCACTTTTACGGTTAAAAAATACTTATTAGGTGTGTCGATAAAAACGGTTAACAGAACACTGACTATCACCTGCAGCAACACAGGCGTTTGCTCATAAAAATATCAGCCCACGAACATTTTGTTCGTGGGTTTTGTTTAATTATATGAAAATTATTTATAATACTAATATGTAATCACATTGACAATTTTATTTTTTACTGTTATACTGAAATAAGCGAAAAATTTGTCGATGAATTTGAGGGTGTAACTTATGAATAAAAACAGAGTTCAGGTAAAAATCGGCGGTGCATCATACACCATCGTTACAGAGGATGACCCTGAATATGTAGAAAATCTGGCTGAACAGATTAACAGCGAAATCCGCTCAATATGCAATTCAAACACTTCACTGTCCATGACACAGGCGGCTGTGCTTGTGGCTCTTGATCAGGCTGATGCCTGCAAAAAGGCTTCCGCATCAAGTGATAATTTAAGAGTGCAGATTAAGGATTATCTTGAAGAAAGTGCCAGAGCCAGAATGGAGGTTGAGGTTGCAAGACGTGAGGTTGAGCGCCTGAACAGAGAAATCTCCGATTTAAGAAACAAGCTTGCCAACAGATAGGATTTACAGGGACATATGAATTTTGAAATTTTGGCTCCTGCCGGCGGTATGGAGTCCTTAATTGCCGGTGTTCGCAGTGGCGCTAACGGTGTTTACCTTGGAGTGAAAGCCTTTAACGCTCGCCGCAATGCCGGCAATTTTGATTATGATGAATTAAAAACAGCAGTTGCTTACTGCCACAAAAGAGGGGTTAAGGTTTATTTAACCCTGAACATTTTAATAAGTGATGATGAATGGGAGCTTGCCTACGATACTGTTAAAAAATCGTTGAAAGCAGGCATTGATGCTTTTATTATTCAGGACATAGGTGCTGCAAAAATGATAAGGGAGCATTTTCCTCAGGCAAGGCTTCACGGCTCGACTCAAATGAGCATTATGACACCCGCAGGTGCAAAAGCAGCGGAGGAAATGGGATTTTCACGAATTGTTCTTCCAAGAGAAATGAGCCTTGATGAAATCAAGGAAATCAGACAGAGCACCAATTTAGAGCTTGAAATGTTTGTGCACGGTGCACTCTGTATGTGCGTTTCGGGTCAATGCTATCTGTCGTCTGTTATCGGCTCACGAAGCGGTAACAGAGGCTTGTGCGCCCAGCCCTGCCGCCTGCCCTTCACTGCTAAGGGAGATAAGAATGAATGTGCCCTTTCCCTCAAGGATTTGAGTTTGATTGAACATCTCAGCGAGCTTGACGGCATTGTGTCACTGAAAATTGAGGGCAGGATGAAACGCCCTGAATATGTGAGTGCGGCAGTAACAGCAGTCAGAAATGCGATTGACGGCAGTTATACTGATAATGACAGCCGCAGATTGAAAAGTGTTTTTTCACGCAGCGGATTTACCGACGGATATTTTACAGCCGAAATGGGGGCAGATATGTTTGGTACAAGGCAGAAGGAGGACGTTGTTTCTGCCAAGGATGTACTTAAAGACATAAGTCATAATTATGATAATGAAAATCCGCTTTTGCCTATGGATATTAAATTTACTTGTCTTGACGGTAAGCCCTGTTCGTTAAGTGCATCTGCCATGGGAAAAACGGTTACCGTTGTGGGTGATGTACCTGAAAAGGCAATTCATAAGCCTATGACTGAGGAAGGTCTGCAGGCAAGACTGTCTAAGCTTGGCGGCACACAGTTTTATGCAAATCGTATTGAAATCACACTGGATGACGGATTGATTCTGCCTGTTTCAAAAATAAATGAACTCAGACGAAAGGCTGTTGAAGAAATAGAAAGGCAGGATGAAGTTAAAGTTGATGCCAAGCCGTTGGAAAAAGCTGCTCCTGCCAATAAAAATGCTGTGCCATATGCCACTGCTTCCTTTAAATCAGCAGAGCAAATTCCAAATCGGCATCCGTTCAAAAATGTTTTCATACCTCTTGACAGCAGTCTTGAGGATTTTGTGGATAACCGTGCAGGCGTTGTTCTGCCAAGAGGCTTATTCGGCATTGAGGATGAAGTAAAAAAACAGCTAATTAAACTGAAAAAAGCAGGTGTTGCTAAGGCACTTTGCGGAAATATCGGCAGCTATACTCTTGCAAAAGAAATGGGCTTTGAGGTGTTCGGTGATTTCGGTCTGAATATTTATAACAGCGAAAGTGCGAATATGATTGATAATCCGATTTTATCCTTTGAGCTTACCTTGGAGCAGGCGAACAGGATAAATGCCGAAAATACAGGCATAATTGTTTATGGTAAAATGCCGTTAATGCTTACAAGAAACTGCCCGATAAAAAACAGCATTGGCTGTTATGCGTGTGCAAAGCAGGGTAAGCTGACGGACAGAAAGGGATATGAATTTGAGGTGCTTTGTTCAAAATATCCCTGCGTTGAAATGCTCAATACGCATCCGATTTATATGCTCGACAGGTTAAGCGAGATTAAAACGGATTTTGTTCATTTTTATTTTTCAAACGAAAAGGCTGATGAGGTCAGCCACATAATTGATATGTATAAAAAAGGCTGCAAGCCTGATTTTAAGTATACAAGAGGACTATACCAGAGAGGTACATTTTAATGCTGATTCTTGCATCCAAATCTCCAAGACGCAGGGAGCTTTTATCCCTTATCACAACAGATTTTGAAATAGAAAGTGCAGACGTTGACGAAACTCTGCCTGAAGGAATATCACCGCAGGAGGCTGTTGAATATCTGTCAAGAATAAAAGCGGAGCCTTTTGATAATGGGGCTGACATCGTTATAGGTGCGGATACTGTTGTTGCGGTCGATGGCAGAATTCTCGGCAAGCCATCTGACAGATTGCAGGCAGCCGAAATGTTGCGAATCCTCAGCGGCAGATACCATAGTGTTTTTACAGGTGTTACGATTATCAAGCCAGAAAAGACTGTTACTTTCTCTGTCGAAACAAGGGTGAAGTTTTTTGATTTGTCAGAATCTGAAATTAATAATTATACCGCAACAGGCGAATGTGACGATAAAGCAGGGGCTTACGGAATACAGGGTAAAGGCTCGCTTTTTGTAGAAAAAATAGACGGCGATTATTTTAACGTGGTTGGTTTGCCGATTAGCAAATTAAATAAATATTTGTAGAAAAATAATATTTATTCATTGTTATTGGACATTTTTTTATACAATGTACTAA
>VSOH01000108.1 GCA_009774735.1 Clostridiales bacterium | reverse complement strand
ATATGATATAGTATTAATGACAATTTTTTGGAGGAATTTTAATTTGGATTTTGTTGAAAAAACTATTTCCGATGGCATCAGACTTGTTAATGTCAGTGCCAATCGGTTTAAAACAAATGAAATTGCAATTTCACTGGCATTGCCGCTGAAAAAGGAAACGGCTTCAGCCAATGCACTTTTTATTAATTTGCTGTCAAGGAGAAGTGCAGAATATACAAATCAGACAGAGCTTAACAGAAAGCTTGCAAATCTTTATGGTGCTTCTCTCAGTGCGGTTGTTACCAAGGTGGGTGAATGTCAAGTTCTAAAGCTTGGTATAACCTGTCTTGATGACAAGTTTTCGCTTGACGGCGGCAGTATTTCCTTTGAGTGCTTAAAGCTGCTTGTATCACTTTTGTTTGAGCCAAGGCTTAACGGCAATGCTTTTTTTGACGAGGATGTCGAAAGTGAAAAAAGAATACTGATTGAAAAAATAGATGCTGAAAATAATGAAAAAAGAACCTACGTTCTAAGACAGGCTGAAAAGCTTATGTTTGACGGTGAGCCTTACGCAGTCAATCGTTTCGGTACTGTTGAGGATATTAAAAGACTTACCTCTGCTGATGTTTACAGTGCATGGGAAAATGCTCTTGAAACCGCAAAAATTATGGTGACAGTTATAGGCGGTGCTGATTGTGATAGGGCTGAAAAGCTTGTGACAAGTGCCTTTGTCGGTGTTGAAAGAAAATTTGCAGAGCTTCCTGATGCTGTATTTGTTCCTTGCCGTAACAATGTTAAGGAGCATATGGAAAGACTTGATGTAAAGCAGGGCAAGCTTGTGCTTGGTTATAGGGTTGATCTTAAGCCTGATGATGAGCTGACTGCTGCAATGCGCACCTTCTGTGATATTTTCGGCGGCGGACCTTATTCAAAGCTGTTTGCCAATGTGCGTGAAAAAATGAGCCTTTGCTATTATTGTTCGGCAAGATATACAAGAACAAAAAGTATGATTTTAATTCAGTGCGGCTGCAATGAGGAAAATATGGACAAGGCTGTAAATGAAATTCAGAATCAGCTTGATATAATAAGAAACGGTGCTTTTGAGGAAGAGTTCAATTCATCAAAGCTTGCTATGACGGATGCACTGCTGTCTGTCAATGATACGCCTGAGGCAATTGAGGCATGGTATGTAAATCAGCTTGCTGATTATAAAATCAAAACGCCTGAGCAGTCAGCGGCAGAAAATGACAGCGTCACAATGGAACAGGTTAAAGCCTGTGCATCACTTCTGACACTCGATACCATTTATAAATTATCATCACCAAAGGAGGAAGAATAATGAAAGAAATTAAATCTGAAATCCTTGGTGAAAAGTATTTTGAGGTTGACCATAAATCAGGACTTAAAATATTTATAATGCCTAAGGAGAATTATTCGTCATCCTATGCAGTTTTCGGTACAAAGTACGGTTCGATTGATACAAAATTCAAGCGTTCCGACAGTGATGAATGGATTACTGTTCCTGAGGGTATTGCTCATTTTCTTGAGCACAAGCTTTTTGAAAACGAGGATTTGGATGCTTTTGCACGCTATGCAAAAACGGGTGCATCTGCCAATGCTTATACGTCATTTGACAAAACCTGCTATCTTTTCCAGTGCAGCGGGAATTTTGAAGCATCACTTGAAATACTGCTTGATTTTGTGACACATCCTTATTTTACCAAGGAAACAGTTGAGAAAGAGCAGGGCATAATCGGTCAGGAAATCACAATGTATTATGATGTAGCAGGCTGGATGAGCACCTTTAATCTTTTAAGATGTCTTTACAAAAATCACCCTGTAAGAATTGATATTGCAGGAACAGTGGAGTCTATTGCTCAGATTACCGACAGGCTGCTTTATGACTGCTATAACACATTTTATAATCTTAACAATATGTGCCTTGCAGTTGTAGGTGATGTTACACCTGAGCAGGTGCTTGGCGTTTGTGATAAAATGCTTGAAAAGGCAGAGTCGCTTTCAATTGAACGCTCTTTTGATGATGAGCCGCGTGAAATTGCCTGCAGCTATGCGGAATATAATCTTGCAATGAGTATGCCTGTTTTTTCCTTCGGTTACAAAGAGGAATGTAAGGATCTTACACAGAATTTAAGAAAAATGATTGAGGTTAATATTCTTCTTGAAATTCTTGCAGGCGATACCTCCGGGCTTTATAATAAAATGTTTGATAACGGGCTTATCAACACAAGCTTTTCAAAGGAATACTTTACAGGCTTCGGCTACGAGGCAATTATGTTTGACGGCGAAAGCGTTAATCCGCAGGCTGTGGCTGACGAAATCAAAAAGGCTGTTGCAGCACTTAGGGCTAATGGCATTGATGATGAACAATTTGAAAATGCACGCCGTTCTCTTTACGGCAGGGAAATTATGGAGTATAATGATATTGACTCCATAGCAAATGCAGTGTTATCTGCTTATTTTAACGGATATTCCGTATTTGATACAATGGAAATTTATAAGTCAGTAACTAAAGAGGATATTGAAAAGCGTCTTGAAAATATGATGATGGAGGAATACTCTGCTTTATCAGTAGTTAAAAATAAGGAAAATGAGTAATTACACAAGAGTTTATTTTGAAGGCTTAGGTATTGATTTTGATTTGCCGTCAATTGCCTTTACTGTTTTCGGTCATGAGGTGCATTGGTACGGAATAATCATTGCTTTCGGCTTTATGCTTGCGGTATTGTATGGCGGCAGAATGGCTTATAAATGGAAAATGAGCCTTGACGGAATGACGGATGTTTTAATTTGGGGCACAATCTTCGGAATTATATGTGCAAGAGCCTATTATGTTATTTTTGAATGGTCTTACTATAAAGACCATCTCATTGAAATACCGCAGATATGGAATGGCGGCATAGCTATTTACGGCGGAATAATCGGTGCGCTTATCGGTGCGGCAATCGGCTGTAAGACAGGTAAAATTAATTTCCCGAATTTGCTTGATTTGGGTGCTCTGGGTTTGCTGATAGGTCAGGGAATCGGTCGCTGGGGCAACTTCTTTAATCAGGAGGCTTTCGGTGTGAATACCACAACGGCACCCTTCAGAATGTGGAGTCAGAAAATTCACGACGAATTGGTGTCTTCAGCAGATGTGCTGACGTCAAAGGGGATTGATTTTGATCCGAACCTTCCTGTTCATCCTACCTTCCTTTATGAGAGTGTATGGTGTCTGTTAGGATTTTTAATCCTGAACTATATTGTTCATAAGCACAGACATTTCAAGGGTGAAATCTTTATGCTTTACGGTGTTTGGTACGGTCTTGAAAGAGCGGTTGTCGAGGGACTGAGAACAGACTCTCTATATATCGGTGATACTACGCTGAGAGTCAGCCAGCTTCTTTCTATTGTAATTGTTGCGGTGTTTGCAGTTGCTTTTGTTGTTTGCTTTGTTAAGTACAAAAAGGGTACACTTTGGAGTGCTTTACAGCTTGATAAGGTGACTGATGAAAAAATAAAAAATGATGAAATGGCGGAGGTGCAGAATGGCACAGATAATTGACGGAAAGCTTGTTTCAGGGCAGGTAAGAGAAAGAGTAGCCAAGGAAACTGAGGAGCTTAAGAAAAAGGGCGTTACACCGGGTCTTGCAGTAATTATTGTAGGTGAAGATCCTGCTTCGCAGGTTTATGTAAGGAATAAGGAAAAGGCTTGTGAAGAGGTAGGCTTTTACAGTGAAAAATTTGCACTTCCTGAAAATACAACACAGGAGGAGCTGAACAATCTTGTTAAGGAGCTTAACGACAGACCTGAAATCAGCGGTATTCTATGCCAGCTTCCTCTCCCAAAGCACCTTGACGATAAAGAGGTTATCAATCTGATTGACCCGATTAAGGACGTTGACGCATTTCATCCTGTCAATGTCGGAGCAATTATGATTGGCGATTATAACTTTTTGCCTTGCACCCCTGCCGGTGTAATGGAGCTTATCCACTCAACAGGTGTTGAGGTTTCAGGCAAAAAGGCTGTGGTTATCGGCAGAAGCAATATTGTAGGTAAGCCGCAGGCAATGCTGCTGCTTCACGAAAATGCAACAGTTGAAATTACACATTCAAGAACCGTTAATTTAGCAGATGTTACAAAAACTGCAGATATTCTTGTTGCAGCTATCGGCAAGGCAAAGTTTGTTAAAGCCGATATGGTTAAAGAGGGTGCTGTTGTTATTGATGTCGGTATGAACAGAGATGAAAACGGCAAGCTCTGCGGTGATGTTGATTTTGAGGATGTTAAGGACAAATGCTCATTTATCACACCTGTTCCCGGCGGAGTAGGACCTATGACCATTTCTATGCTTATGCAAAATACACTCACTGCTGCAAAGATTCAGAATGGTATTGAGTAATTATAATTAAAAGGACTGATAAAATGGCACTTGAGGAACAGCTTGTTGATAAGCTGCTTGAAAAAAATTATAAAATTTCTTTTGCAGAGTCTTGCACTGGAGGGCTATGTTGTGGTACACTTGTAAATGTTACAAATGCATCAAAGGTACTTGATATGTCTTTTGTGACATATTCAAATGAGTCAAAAATGAAGCTGATAGGTGTTAAGGCTGATACCATTCTTGCTAATGGTGTAGTTAGTGAAGAGGTTGCTTATGAGATGGCGGAGGGTGCAGCAGCCACAGCCGGCAGTGAAATCGGTGTCGGCATAACAGGCGTGGCAGGACCCGGAGGCGGCACTGATAAAAAGCCAGTTGGTATGGTTTGCTTTGGTTTCAGTGTTAACGGCAAAACTACAACCTTCACTAAGCAGTTTGGTGAAATCGGCAGAAATCAGGTCAGAAAATCAAGTGTTGAATTTGTATTTCAGACATTAATTGAAATGATTTAAAAGAGGATTAATATGAAAAAGCTTTACAGAAGCAGAACTGACAGAAAAATAGAGGGTGTTTGCGGCGGCATAGCACAGTATTTTAATTGTGACGTTACAATCATTAGACTTTTGTGGGTTATTGTGTCACTTTTCTCGGCATCCATTCCAGGACTGCTTATTTATATTATATGTGCTTTGGTTATTCCCGAAGAGCCTGATCCGTTTGAAACAACAGGCTATTATCATAATGATAATCAATAAAGCTGATTCATTTCTGCGGGAGGAAATGCTTCCCGCAGAAATATGAATACATACTAAATCAAAAATGCTGATGTGGCGCAGCCGGTAGCGCAACTGATTCGTAATCAGTAGGTCGTCGGTTCGAATCCGATCATCAGCTCCATAAAAAAGAGGTTATCGTATGATAACCTCTTTTTTAATATCTGTTTGGATTGTCAGTTCTTTCTAAAAGATAATCAATTGATACATTAAAATAATCAGCAATTTTTATCAGTGTTTTATAATCTGCTTCTCTTTCGCTGGTTTCATATCTGCTGATAGTATTTTGATTCATTGATAAATCCATTGCAAGTTTTAATTGTGAAATACCTTTTTGTTTTCTTAATTCCCTTAATCTCATAAAATCACCCTTGACATTATTATCCCATATCGGTATAATATTATTATCCCGATATGGGATAATAACTTGAGGAGGATAGTATGAGTAAAATAATAAAAACTATTAAATTTTTAGAAGATGATATATCTCTTGTTAAGCGAATTGAGAAGTATCAAAAATCAAAAGGTCTTAATTCGTTTGTTTCTGCGGTAAGAGAACTCTGCGACGATGCATTAACATTAAAGAAAATTTCAAAGTGAGGAGATAAATTATGAAAAAGTTTTTTATTATAATTGTAAGCGTTATCGTATTAATTG
>VSOH01000107.1 GCA_009774735.1 Clostridiales bacterium | reverse complement strand
ACTGTTTCCGAGCAAAAGGCGAAAAACGAACAAAAGCCTTGCAATTTCAACAAATTGCAAGGCTTTTAAATTGTTTTGGCGACAGAAGTAAACCTCTGCCCAGCAATCATACGAAACAGTAAATTTTTTGTTCATTAATCTTAGTGCGTGGTTCAGCCCACTTTATCGACAGACTAAACGGACTGATAATTACTATCAGTCCGTTTTTTCGGGCAGATTATATCTGACACCCTCAATTTATTATATAATTATTCATACCAATAATTCAAATCAACATATTTACTGCTTACACCATCAACACTTCCTGTTTCGCTGTACTGCCAAATGGTATAATCAACATCATATGTAACCTTATCATTATAATCCGCAACCCATGCAACGGCTGATTTTTTCAGTTTTTTCATACTGATTTTATTATGCAGCACGCTCGAGGATGCATAGACACCTGCGGTGTAGCCCTTCTTCTCGAGCTTTTCAACAAAGGAATTTATTATTTCGGCATTTTTATTTAAATCATTATCACTTTCCACAAGTCTGCCGACAGCATTGCCATCACTGTCAATGGGATACTCAAAATCAATCATAACAGGCAAATCTATATTATACTTTTTTATAATATCATATACAAAATCCGCCTCATCCTCTGCCTCCTCGGCAGTAACAGCCTGCGTATAAAAATAAACACCGACAGGGATTTTTGCCTTATTTGCATTTTTCAGATTATCGGCAGCATATTTGTCCTCGTATATTTCACCATTTCCGTAACCACGATAGCCCACACGTATAAAAGCAAAATCCTGTGTTTCCTTAACCTTTTCCCAGTCAATTTCGCCGTTATGCTCAGAAACATCTATGCCATTTGCAACTGACTGATTGAACTGATACAGACCGTCTGGTCTGCTCCCTTTTGATGCTGCAACGGCAATTACCGAAATAATCACTGCAAGAATAATAATGCCAATTACTGCCAGTGCAGGAATATTCAATTTTGATTTATCCTTAATATTTTTCATTCATCATACCTCGCAGTTGATTATATTAACATAAAAGTATGCAAAAATCCACAATAAACCGCCAATGTTTACAAAATGGGTAAAAATTTTCAGCACGTAAAACAAACCCTGCACAGCTTAAGATTTTATTGACATATAAAAATAATGTTTTATAATAATATAAACAACTATCAGAGGTGAAAATGTATGGACAATATGACGAATACACAGTTCAAAAGAAAGCTCCCTGTTCCGCAGGAAATAAAAAAGGAAATGCCGCTTTCCGCTGAAGCAGAAGCAATCAAAACAAAAAGAGATGAAGATATAGCAAAGGTTTTCACAGGTGAAAGCAATAAGTTTTTACTTATTATCGGACCCTGCTCAGCCGACAGGGCTGACTCTGTTCTTGACTATATTCACAGGCTTGCAGAAGTGCAGAAAGAAGTAGAAGATAAAATCATTATTATCCCCAGAATTTACACAGGAAAGCCCCGAACAACAGGTGCAGGCTACAAAGGTATGCTCCATCAGCCTGACCCTGATAAAAATCCCGATATGCTTGAGGGTATCAAGGCTATCCGTTCTCTGCACAAAACCGCAATTGAGGAAACCGGCTTAACCTGTGCCGATGAAATGCTTTATCCTGAAAATTACAGATACCTTTCTGATTTGCTGAGCTACATTGCAATCGGTGCAAGATCGGTAGAAAATCAGGAGCACAGACTGGTATCATCAGGCATTGATATCCCTATCGGAATGAAAAACCCAACAAGCGGTGACCTGTCCATTATGCTCAACGCCATCAAGGCTGCTCAGGGTGATCATGTATTCCTTTACAGAGGCTGGGAGGTTGAGTCAAAGGGCAATCCGCTTGCACATGCTATTCTCAGAGGCAGCGTAAGCAAGCACGGCAACAATCATTCAAACTATCATTATGAGGATTTAAGACAGCTTTATGATATGTACTGCTGCGGCGGTTTCCAAAATCCTGCCGTTATTGTTGACACAAACCATTCAAATTCCGGCAAAAAGTACCTGGAACAGGTAAGAATTGCCAACGAGGTTTTACATTCAATGCGCCACAGCAATGATGTAAAATCAATGGTAAAGGGCTTTATGGTTGAGTCTTATATAGAAGACGGCTGTCAGAAGGTCGAGGACGGAATTTATGGAAAATCAATCACAGACCCATGCCTTGGCTGGGACAAAACAAAGGATATGATTTTTACCATTGCAGAACAGTTATAAGAAAATTTAATGATAATGTTCATAAAATTTGATACTCACTATTGACTTTAGCACTTTTAGGTGTTAAAATGAGGTTATTATAATAACTAAAATTATTGAAGAAAGGGTATTTTTTATGAACAAAATATTCAAAAAGGTAGCTGCAGTTGCTCTTGCAGGTGTTCTTACCGCAACCGCATTTGCAGGCTGTTCAAAAACAGAAGGTGAAAAAAATGGTAATGAACCCGCTAAAACAAGCTACAAAATCGGTATCTGCCAGTTAGTTCAGCACGATGCACTTGATGCTGCAACAAAGGGCTTTATGGATAAGCTTAATGAGCTTGGTGCAGCTAACAACATTACATTTGAGTTTGACTCACAGAATGCATCAGGTGAGGCTACAAACTGCACCACAATCGTTTCAAACTTTGTTTCAAATCAGGTTGACCTGATTATGGCAAACGCAACAGATGCAATGGCTGCTGCATCACAGGCTACAGCAGATATTCCTATTGTTGCAACCTCCATCACTGACTATGCAACAGGTCTTGGTATTGACAACTGGACCGGTAAAACAGGCTTTAACGTAACAGGTTCATCCGACCTTGCTCCTCTTGCAGATCAGGCTGCTATGATTAAAGAGCTTTGCCCTGACGCAAAAACAGTAGGCATTCTCTACTGCTCAGCAGAAAAGAATTCAAAGTATCAGTCAGATGTTATGCAGCAGGAACTTACAAAGCTTGGTATGACCTGCAAGGAATATACATTTGTTGATACAAATGATGTAACAGCAGTTACTCAGCAGATTGTAAATGATAAATGTGATGTAGTATTTGCTCCTACAGATAATACTGCAGCATCAAATACAGAAGCAATCAACAATGTTTTAGAACCTGCTAAAATCCCTGTAATTGCAGGTGAAGAGGGCATCTGCAAGGGCTGCGGTATTGCTACACTTTCAATCAGCTACTATTCAATCGGTCAGGCTGCCGGTCAGATGGCTTATGACATTCTTGTAAACGGTCAGAATCCCGGTGATATGGAAATCCAGTACGCTACTGAGCTTACAAAGAAATATATGCCTGAAAGAGCTGACGCTGTCGGCGTAACAATCCCTGACGGATACGAAGCAATCATAACAGAATAAACAAATACAAAAACAAATAAAACTTTATTAAAAAAGCGGTAGATTATTTTATCGCTTTTTTAGTTAGTTTAAGGAGTCAAAAATGTTAAATTTTTTACAATCATTACCATCACCCATTGCTCAGGGTATGATTTGGGGTATAATGGCAATCGGTGTTTATATTACATATAAAATACTTGATCTTGCTGACCTCACTGTTGACGGCACTCTGGGAACAGGCGGTGCTGTACTTGTAATTCTTACCACAGTTAACGGTATGAACATATACCTTGCACTTTTCATTGCTTTCCTCGCAGGCTGTCTTGCAGGACTTGCAACCGGCATTTTACACACAAAATTCGGAATACCGGCTATCCTCGCAGGTATCCTGACGCAGCTTGCCCTTTACTCAATAAACCTGAGAATAATGATGGGTAAAGCAAACACCACAATAAGCTGGAGAAATCATGACCTTATCGTTTCTTCAAATATGCTGCAAATTGGCAGAACAATTCTTGTTGCTGCACTTTTTGTAGCAGTAATTATTGCTGTACTTTACTGGTTCTTCGGAACTGAAATAGGTCACTCAATCCGTGCAACAGGCTCAAATCAGAATATGGCACGTGCCAATGGTATTAACACCGATTCAAGAAAAATTATAGGTCTTGTAATATCAAACGGTCTTGTTGCCATTGCCGGCGGATTGCTTGCGCAGTTCAGCGGAAGCGCCGATATCAATATGGGCAGAGGTGCAATTGTTATTGGTCTGGCTGCCGTTATTATCGGCGAAGTTATCTTCGGAAAAATATTCAAAAACTTCGCACTCAAGCTTTTATCTGCAGTATTCGGCAGTATCATTTATTACATAGTAATCGCCATTGTACTCAAGTTAGGTCTTAACGCAAATGACCTTAAACTGTTCTCTGCACTTGTAGTTGCTCTGTTCCTTGGTATTCCGTTCTGGAAATCACAGTTTCAGGGCAAACACATTAAACTCAAGGAGGTTAAGGAATAATGCTTGAAATTAAAAATGTTCACAAAACCTTTAACCCCAATACCATTAATGAAAAAAAAGCATTAAAGGGCATCGACCTTGTTCTCAACGAGGGTGATTTCGTAACGGTTATCGGTGGTAACGGTGCCGGCAAATCGACTATGCTCAATATGATTGCAGGTGTTTATCCGGTTGACTGCGGCTCAATTGTTATTGACGGAATTGATGTAACAAAGCTTCCCGAGCATAAGCGTGCCGCATACATCGGACGTGTTTTCCAGGACCCTATGAACGGAACTGCCGCAGATATGCAGATTGATGAAAACCTTGCACTTGCAGCAAGGAGAGGAAAAAGAAGAGGTCTCAGGTTCGGCGTATCACGCAAGGAAAGAGCTGAATTTACTGAGCTTTTAGCTTCACTTGATTTAGGTCTTGAAACAAGACTTACCTCAAAGGTTGGTCTGCTTTCGGGAGGTCAAAGACAGGCTGTAACACTGCTTATGGCAACAATGAAAAAGCCTAAGCTTTTATTGCTCGATGAACACACAGCCGCACTTGATCCAAAAACAGCAAAGAAGGTTCTGGATTTAACTGAAAAAATTGTTGAACGTGACAACCTCACCGCAATTATGATTACACATAATATGAAGGATGCTATTGCAATCGGCAACAGACTTATTATGATGAACGACGGCAAAATTATTTATGATGTATCAGGCGAGGAGAAAAAGGCACTTACAACCGCTGACCTGCTTGCCAAATTTAAAACAACATCAGGTGAAGAGCTGGATAATGACCGTATGCTCCTTTCAGCAGATGAATAACAAAAAACAACACCGCAGAAATTTCTGCGGTGTATTTTCATTATTTCAGACGGTATCCCCTGCCCCAGATTGTTTTTATAAAATCCGTATCAGGTGCAATTTCCTTGAGCTTATCACGCAAGCGGTTAATATGCACGGTCAAGGTGGAGGTATCACCCAGCGAATCATATCCCCATACTCTTGAAAACAACTCATTTTTTGTAAAAACAGTGTCCGGCTTTGAAATCATTAATTTAAGAAGCTCAAATTCTTTTTTAGTTAAATTCAAATTAACATCATTATAAAAAGCTTCACCGGAATCATTATTAAGCTTTAAGCTTTCATATGTGGTAATAACAGGCTCAGGTATATGAGTAAGTCTGTTATACCTGCTTATATGAGCTTTAACCCTTGCAACAAGCTCACTCGGCGAAAACGGCTTCACAATATAATCATCTGCACCGAATCCAAGACCGTTGATTTTATCAAGGTCCTCTTTTTTTGCGCTGACAAGCAAAATCGGGATATCACGCACCTGTCTTATTCTTTTGCAGACTTCAAAACCATCAAGCCTTGGCAGCATTATGTCAAGCAAGACGAGAGAATAGTTTTTCTTCAGTGCCATACCCAGACCCGTTTCACCATCAACAGCAAAATCCACCTCAAAGCCGCCGGCTTCAAGATAATCCTTTTCGAGATGTAAAATATTTTCATCAT
>VSOH01000106.1 GCA_009774735.1 Clostridiales bacterium | reverse complement strand
TGAGAAGTACTTGATTGTGCGAACCATCTGTGATGTGTAGCTGTTCTCGTTATCATACCAAGAAACAACCTGTACCTGATAAAGATCCTCACCGATAGGAAGAACCATTGTCTGAGTAGCATCAAAGAGTGAGCCGTATCTCATACCAACGATATCTGAAGAAACGATTTCATCAGTGTTGTAGCCGAATGACTCTGTAGCAGCAGCCTTCATAGCAGCATTGATAGCGTCAACTGTAACGTCCTTGCCCTTAACAACAGCAGTAAGAATTGTTGTTGAACCTGTTGGGGTAGGAACTCTCTGTGCAGCACCGATGAGCTTGCCGTTAAGTGCAGGAATAACAAGACCGATAGCCTTAGCAGCACCTGTTGAGTTAGGAACAATGTTAACAGCAGCAGCTCTTGAACGACGAAGGTCACCCTTTCTCTGAGGACCGTCAAGAGTCATCTGATCGCCTGTGTAAGCGTGGATTGTGCACATAATACCTGACTGAATCTCAGCGAAATCGTTGAGAGCCTTAGCCATAGGAGCAAGACAGTTTGTTGTGCATGATGCAGCAGAAATAACTGTATCCTCAGCAGTAAGCTCTTCGTGGTTAACATTGTAAACGATTGTAGGAAGATCGTTACCTGCAGGAGCAGAGATAACTACCTTTCTTGCACCGGCCTTAACATGAGCTGAAGCCTTCTCCTTTGAGCAGTAGAAGCCTGTGCACTCAAGAACAACGTCAACACCAAGCTCGCCCCAAGGAAGCTCAGCAGCGTCAGCCTTAGCATAAATCTTAATTTCTTTACCGTCAACGATGATTGAATCATCAGTAGCAGATACTGTATCAGCAAGAGCATACTTACCCTGTGATGAATCATACTTAAGAAGATGAGCAAGCATCTTTGGGCTTGTTAAGTCATTGATAGCAACAACCTCATAACCCTCAGCACCGAACATCTGGCGGAATGCAAGACGACCGATACGTCCAAAACCATTAATAGCAACCTTTACCATTGGAAATACCTCCGTAAATAAATTTATTATTTGCTTTTATGCACTATTATTTTATACTGTTTATTTCAATTAATCAAGAAAAAAATACAAATTTTACACTTTATACAAAAAGATACATAATCTGGCAATTTGTTATAGTTAATTTTTTAACAATGGTTATGATTTTATATACACTTTTCAGTTATTGTCAAAATTCAGGTGTTCATCACCTTTTTTCATATTCTTTGCCTGTGCCATAATTTTCAATGTTTCGCTGAGCGTTTCAATATTTGACTCAGCGGTATCGAGCCTTACCGCAATATACGGACGCTTGCCTGCAGAAAGTGTTACCCTGCCCCTCATAAAGGCATTGAGTATTGCTACGGTTCTTATATCAACCTCGGCAGAATAGAACAGCAATGAGCCGTTTCTCTCCGTAACCTCTGTGATATTCAGTGCTAGTGCCGTATTTCTTAAAAGAGCAATTTCAATCAGTCCCCATACGGCAGACGGCGGAGCGCCGAAGCGGTCGGTCAGCTCGTCATAAACATCGTTGGCATCTGTATCATTTTTTATATTTGCAATACGCTTATACATCTCTAAACGCTGTGAGGTTGAAATAATATATTCCTCAGGAATATGGGCATCAATGGCAACGTCAATAAGACATTCCTTTTCCTCAGGCTCTTCGTCAGAACGGATTTCACCCTTTTCCATAGCCACAGCCTCTTCAAGGAGCTTAAGGTACATTTCATAACCGACAGCCTCCATATGACCATGCTGTCTGTTCCCAAGCAATGAGCCTGCACCACGGATTTCCAGATCACGCATGGCAATTTTAAAGCCTGAGCCGAACTCGGTATATTCTCTGATTGCCTCAAGTCTTTTCGTGGCAATGTCAGTAAGCTCCTTGCCCCTTGTAAAGGTGAAATATGCAAAGGCACGCCTTGATGACCTGCCGACTCTGCCACGGATTTGATGAAGCTGAGCCAGTCCCATTCTGTCAGCATTTTCGATTATCAGGGTGTTACAGTTCGGAACATCAATACCTGTTTCAATAATAGTTGTACAGACAAGTATATCAATCTCCCCTGCCATCAAATCATTCCATACTGCTGAAAGCTGCTCCTCGGTCATTTTTCCGTGAGCAATACCTACTCTTGCATCAGGGAGCGCCTTTTTAAGCTGTATTGCCTTGTGCTCAATCGTTTCAACTGCATTGTGAAGATAGTAGCACTGACCGCCGCGGTTAATTTCTCTCTCCAGTGCTTCAATAATGATTTCACTGTCATATTCCACAACATAGGTCTGCACGGGATGACGCTCGCCCGGTGCCTCCTCAAGCAGACTCATATCTCTGATTCCGCTCATTGCCATATTGAGTGTTCTCGGAATCGGTGTTGCTGACAATGTTAAAACATCAACCTTTGGGAATTTTTCTTTTATTTTTTCCTTTTGAGCAACACCGAAGCGCTGCTCCTCATCCACAATAAGAAGTCCTAAATCCTTAAACTTTATGCCCTTTCCGAGAAGCTTATGTGTGCCGATTAAAACATCAACATTGCCCTCTTCAAGCCTTTTGAGCACTTCCTTTTGCTTGGTAGGACTGACAAAGCGTGAAATCATTTCAACATTAACCGGATAATGCTCAAGCCTTTTTTGTGCAGTCTGGAAATGCTGCATTGCAAGAACGGTAGTAGGCACAAGGATTGCACACTGCTTACTGTCGGTAATACACTTAAACACCGCCCTGAGTGCTACCTCGGTTTTACCAAAACCAACATCACCGCAAAGCAGTCTGTCCATAGGGGAACTTTTTTCCATATCACCCTTGATTTCCTCACTGCATCTCAGCTGGTCATCCGTTTCGTCATATTCAAACCGCAGCTCAAAGTCACGCTGCATATCACCATCCTCGCTGAAAGCGAAGCCCTTGGTGCTCATTCGCTTTGCATAAAGAGAAATAAGCTCCTTAGCCATATCCTTGACAGAAGCACGAACCCTTGCCTTGGTCTTTTTCCAGTCAGATGAGCCAAGGCGGTTGATTTTAACCCTTGTGTCCTCCTTGGGACCAATATACTTTGAAACCAAATCAAGCTGCGTAACAGGCACATAAAGCGTGTCACCCTTAGCATAACTGATTTTAATGTAATCCTTTTTTACCTTGTTAATTTCAAGAGCGTGGATACCTTCAAACACACCGATACCGTGGATGTTATGAACAATGAAATCACCCTTGGTCAATTCATCAAGAGAATGAATGGCATTTTTGCCTATTGCTCTCTTTTTCTTTTTTGACGACTGTGATGTTTTTGAGTGTGTTAAAACCGCAAGCTTTATCTGACTGAACTGAAAGCCTGCCATAATTGTACCGGTTATTACATTGATAGCTTTCGGCTGAAGCTGACTTGGTCTTTTTTCAAAAAACACAGCATCATAGCCCATTTCAGCTATATCGTCACAAAGCGCCCTGCCTGCTCTGACAGTGCCTGCCATGATGCAAATGGTATAGCCTGCCTTAACAAGACCGAAAAGCTCCTCCTTAAGCTGCGTTAAAGTCCCCGACCACGCATTAAAGCTTTGGATGGTAAAGTCAGACAAGTGACACACCGGTGTGTCAAAGCTGCCTCGCGGCAGCGAATCCATATATATAGCTTTATTTTTATTATATATCTCAGTAAGCTCATCAAAATTCAGACTGAATTTATCAAGCCCTGCACAGAGCGTGCCATCCTCGACAAACCACTTAAGCTCTTCTAAATTAAGACGCTCCTGCTTTGTGCATTTTTCCTTAACCCTGGCACTTTCAACAACAAACAGCCTGCCGTCAAAATAATCAAAAATACCGTTAGATTTGTAGCAAAGGGGCAGATATTTATCAAGACAGTTAAGGGACACACCCTCTCTCAGCCTATCACAATCAGCATAAAGCTTTTCTCTTGCTTTAACAGCCTTGCCCTTTAATGCCTTTGCAACCTGTTCAATTTTATCTGCAAGCACTTCATTGCTGTCAAAAAGCACCTCGTTGGCAGGAGAAATCTTTATACTGTCAAGAGAGCTTCCTCTTCTTTGGGTATCAATATCAAAGGATGATATGGTGTCAATGCTGTCACCCCACAGTTCAATACGTACAGGTTCATCAAGATGTGCAGGGAAAACATCAATAATTCCGCCACGAACAGCAAACTGGCTTGTGCCGTCAACCTGGTCATAACGTGAATAACCTGCCATTACTAACCTTTTTTCAAGGTCATCTATATTCACGATATCATTAACAGACAACGTAAATGTACGCTTTTTCAGCTCATCCGGAGTAATTGTGTATTGACATGCAGCCGATGCAGACATAACAACTGCACTGTAATCCCCCTCAATTATTCTTGAAAGAACACCAATTCTGATATGCTCAAATTCTCTGCTGACACCAGCAACCTCCACAAAGGTGAACTCCCTTGCAGGGTACAGCAAAACACCCGGCTGCAGCTCTGAAAGGCATTCCTTAACCTTAACCGCCGTTGCCTCATCAGGTGTAATTACAAAGGCTTTATTGCCCTTTTCACATATTGCGTGAACAGCAAAGCATTTAGCTACATCACTAAGACCGATAGCCCCAACGGGAGCACTGAAGGTATCAATGCTTTCGCTGAGGCTTACAAATTCCTTACTCTTATTAAATTCGTTTGAAAAACAGGACATCCCTATTTCTCCTTTTTTATGCATTACTATGAATTATAAAGATTCATTGCCTTGTCAATATCTCCGCTGACAATAAGCTCGAGAGCGGAAACACTGTTTTCAAGAGCTGATTTCAAATTCTTTTCCTGCTCCTTCGGGAAACGGCCGAGCACCCAGTTCACAAGGTCATACTCGGGAGTTGGTTTTTTTCCTACGCCTACCTTTACACGCGGAAAATTCTCACTGCCGAGATGGGCAATAATACTCTTTATTCCGTTATGTCCCCCTGCAGAGCCTTTTCTTCTTATTCTTGTCTGCCCCACATCAAGGCTTATATCATCATAAACTATAATCACATTTTCAGGCGGAATTTTGTAAAACCTTGCCGCCTCTCCTATCGCTTCACCGCTGTTGTTCATCATAGTCTGCGGCTTCATTATAAGGCAGCGTTTACCGCCTATCTGTGCATCTGCAACAAGTGAATGATGCTTTAATCTTTTTATATCTATATTCTTATTGATTGCAAGCAAATCCATAGCCAAAAAGCCTGCGTTATGCCTTGTCATTTCATACTTGGCACCGGGATTTCCTAAGCCTGCAACTATATAATCATATGATGAATTGTTAAAAAACTTACTCTTCAGCAGCATTTTCCTCTACCTCAACAGTGATTTTTATATCCTCTGCCCTTCTGCCGTCAACAGAAAGAACAACTGCAGTCAGCTTTCCGTTAGTGAAGGTGTCGTCAATTTCAGGTATTTTATCAAGATTCTGCATTATCCAGCCATTGACTGTTGATATTTCTGTTTTTTCCTGATAAACACCGAAATACTCAAAAAAGTCATCAACAGACATACTGCCCTGAACAAGATATTCATTATCGCTGAGCTTTTCAATATCATTCTGGATTTCGTCGTGCTCATCCCAGATTTCACCTACAAGCTCCTCCAGAATATCCTCCAGCGTAACTATGCCCTCCGTACCGCCGAATTCATCAATTACAACAGCAAGGTGTGTTTTATTTTTCTGAAGAATTCTTAACAGCTTTGAGATTTTTGTATCAGGTGAAACAGCAGGCACAGGTTTAAGAATCGTACGAAGTGATTTAAGGTTGCGCTTTCTTGCTGCTTCAAAATCCCTATGGTGAATAACACCGACAATACTGTCAATATCATCAATATAAACGGGCAGACGCATGAATTTGGTACGGTTAAAAACTGCCTCAATTACAG
>VSOH01000105.1 GCA_009774735.1 Clostridiales bacterium | reverse complement strand
CAGGAGGATTGATAATTTCCTTCAGTCTTTTCGGGTATCTGTTATCATCATAATCAATTATCTGCCAATTATTACTTTTGCAGGTATAAATTATTTCGTCGACCGAATGAATATCGGTTTCACCAAGTCTGTCAATCTGTCTTGCTGTTAAATTCGGGGACATTCTCCACTCAAGAATATTTGCATCATAAAGCGCCTTTGCAGAGCCGAACTCATCAACAATCCTGCTGAGATAGGCACCCTCGCCAAGTGCTTTCTGCAGCCACAGCCAATATCTTAAATTCTCACTCATTTCTCAGCATCTCCCACATCGTTATAGATGCCGCTACGGAAGCGTTCAGACTTTCAGCTCTGCCGAGCATTTTAATTGTTATTAAATCATCAGCAAGCTCTGACACCCTATCGGATATTCCGTTAGCCTCGTTGCCGATAACACAAATACCTCCGCCGGAAAAATCAGCATCTGTAATAGGCTTTGCAGAGCTGCTTGGTGATGTGGCATAAATCTTAAAATTCTGTGCCTTAAGTGATGCCAAAACCTCTGCCGCATCACTGCATCGAATTGTGTTAACCCTGAACACTGCCCCCATTGTAGCCCTGAGCACCTTTGGATTATAAAGATCACAGCCGCCGCCGATGATAATCCCGTCAATGCCAAGAGCCTCGGCAGTGCGAAGAATTGTACCGAGATTACCCGGATCCTGTACGTTATCAAGTGCAATATATTTTCCGTCTGCTTTAAAATCAACCGTTTTTTCCTCAATCCCAAAAACAGCGAAAATTCCCTGTGCATTTTCAGTTTCACTGAGTTTCACAGAAATTTCATCTGAAATCAGATAAGATTTTTCGGCACGGTTTATAATTTCATCACACTGTTCACGATATTTATCGTATGCACTTTCTGTCACAAGAAAGCATTTAATACGGCACAAAGAATTAAGAGCATCAAAAACCAGCCTTGCTCCCTCGAGTACGAAGGAGTTGTTCACCCTGCGTTCCTTAGAGGAGGAAAGTAGCTTTTTGACGCTCTTTATTAAATCATTATTTTTACCTGTGATTTTTTCCATACTTAACTCCTGAAGGATAAAGCAAATAATTTTTTTACATTTGTTTAAAGAAATCACTTACTGTATTTATTATTTATAATATATTACATTATAAAGAAAATTTTTTCAATAGTAAATTTAAATTTAATAAAAAATAAAGCATTAAAGAAATACGAATAAATCTTTAATGCCTAACTTTGATAAATCAATATAATTTTTCGCCCTTTTCAATTGCCATAATCTGGTCAACTCTTGCAGCGTGGCGTCCGCCCTCGAACTCTGTGTTAAGGAAAGTGTCCACAAGCTCAATTGCCAAGCCTGCGCCAATAACTCTGTCGCCCATGCAAAGCACATTGGCATCATTATGGGCACGGGTATATTTTGCACTGAACCAGTCACTGCAGCAGCAGGCACGAATGCCCTTAACCTTATTCGCTGCCATAGAAATACCGACACCTGTTCCGCAGCAAAGAATTGCCTTGTCACACTCACCCGATACAACCTTGTCACAAGCCTTTTGTGCAGAAATTGCGTAATCAAAACGTTCAGGCGTATAACATCCTACGTCTATGTAATCAATATTTTTTTCTTCCAAATACTTACGGATTTCCTCCTTGAGCGGAAAGCCTGCGTGGTCACTTCCGATTGCAATCATTTTATTATTCTCCTTTTTTCAATTTCAGCTCACGCTCCGCCTGACTCATCCTTAAATAGACAGGCATTAAAGCTGCTGCTGAAATTTTTTCTTTATTTAAAGCTGCTTTTGAAACACCGACACCATTCTGGTATCGTTTTTTCTCGTCAGCCAAAACAACAGTATCGAGCCCGATATTTTCAAAAAATAATTCTGCACCGTCACCTGCTGCAATTATTTTTTCATAATCGGTAAGCTCTTTTCTCAAATCATCAATTGATATTGCCCTGTCATCACAAAGGCGGTTAACAACACCATTCTTCACCTCAAACAAAGCATTATAAAACTGCATACGTCTTGCATCCATAACTGCACACACAATACAATCCTCATCACAGAAATTATGTGCAATCGCCTCTAAAACAGAAACAGAAATGCAGGGTATATCCTTATTAAAAGCAAGCCCCTTAACGGTGGCAACGCCTATTCTGACACCTGTAAAAGAACCGGGACCTGCCGTAACGGCAATTGCCTCCAGCTCATCAATACTGTAACCCTCCATAACTCGTTTAATCATAGGCAAAAGAGTTTCACTATGGGTAAGCCCTGCATTAATAAATTCACTTTTAATTACCTTTTCACCGTCGGTCAAGGCAACTGACGCCGTAACCGCCGAGGAATCAACAGATAAAAGCATTATTCTTCCTCATACTTTTTATAAATTTTAAACTGTCTTGTATCATCACTAAGCTTAGAAATCTCTACAATCAGTGCATCATCAGGCAAAGCACCGTAAACATTTTCACTCCACTCAATGGACATATAGCCGTCTGTTTCAAGAAAATCAAAAAAGCCCGTGGAATAAAGGTCATCCCAGCCGTCAACACGGTACATATCAAAATGATAAAGTGTATTTTCGCCACCAATATAGGTATTGCAGATGGCAAAGGTTGGTGATGACACATCCGCATCAATACCAAGCCCCTCGGCAAAGCCTGTGGTAAAGGCAGTTTTTCCCATACCAAGCCCGCCTATAAATGCAACTACACTGCCTTTGGGCAAAGCCTTTGCTATACGTTCACCAAGTGCAACAGTTTCCTCATAGGAATTTGTAATATATTCTTTCATCAGAAAAGACCTACTGTATTTCCGTTTTCATCAATATCAATTCTATAAGCCGCAGGAGCCTTTGAAAGACCCGGCATTGTCATAATTGAGCCGGTCTGCAATACTATAAAGCCTGCACCGTTTGACAGCGAAGCAGATGAAACAGTAATTCTGAAATTCTCAGGTCTGCCAAGCTGTGTCGGATTATCACTAAGACTATACTGTGTTTTCGCCATACAAACAGGGATTTTATCAGCACCGAGAGCAATAAACTCATCAATGCTTTTTTTAGCCTCTTTCGTATAATCAACACCGTCTGCACCGTAAATTTCTCGTGCAATCGTTTCAACCTTGTCATAAAGAGGCATATCAAGGTCATAGAGGTGGTGGAAATCACTTTCCTTTTCACAGGCATCAATAACCTTTTCAGCAAGCTCCTTTGAGCCCTCTCCGCCCTCAGCAAAGCATTTTGTAACTGCAAAATCTGCACCCTTGCTTTCACAGAAGGACTTAACAAAATCAATTTCCTTATCCGTATCGGCATAGAAATGATTGATTGCAACAACCACGGGAACACCGAATTTTTTAAGATTATCAATATGAGCACCAAGGTTAACACTGCCTTTTTCAAGTGCTTCCATATTTTCACCGATAAGCTCTGTTTTCGGTACACCGCCGTTATATTTCATTGAACGGACAGTAGATACCAAAACAATACAGCTTGGCTTTAAGCCTGCAAAACGGCACTTGATGTCAAGGAACTTTTCAGCACCCAAATCAGAACCGAAGCCTGCCTCAGTTATACAGTAATCACCAAGCTTTAAGGCTGTCTTTGTAGCACGGATTGAGTTACAGCCGTGTGCAATATTTGCAAAGGGACCGCCGTGCATAATTGCAGGAGTATTTTCAAGAGTCTGAACAAGGTTGGGTTTAATTGCATCCTTAAGCAGAACAGTCATAGCACCGTCTGCTTTAATATCCTTACAATAAACAGGTGCACCGTCATAGGTATAAGCAACAAGAATATTTCCGAGTCTGCGTTTTAAGTCAAACAAATCCTCACTCAGACAAAGTATTGCCATAACCTCACTGGCAACAGTAATGATAAAATGATCCTCACGCGGAATACCATTGAGCTTACCGCCAAGAGAGCAGACTATATTTCTTAAAGCTCTGTCATTCATATCAAGACAGCGTTTAACAAGCACCCTTCTCTGGTCAATTCCAAGCTCGTTACCCTGCTGAATATGATTATCAAGAACAGCACACATCAGATTATTGGCACTGGTAATAGCATGCATATCACCTGTAAAATGAAGATTAATATCCTCCATTGGCACAACCTGTGAATAACCGCCGCCTGCAGCACCGCCCTTAATACCGAACACAGGACCCAGTGATGGCTCACGAAGTGCAATAACCGCATTTTTGCCAAGCCTGCACATACCCTGACCAAGACCGATTGATACGGTTGTTTTACCCTCACCTGCAGGAGTAGGGTTAACAGCGGTAACAAGAATTAACTTTCCGTCTTTTTTTTCCTTAAGTCTGTCAAACAGGCTGTCATTGATTTTAGCCTTATAATGACCGTATGGCTCCAGCTCATTCTCAGTAATGCCGATTGAAGCTGCAACGTCTGTTATTTTTTTCATCTTTGCCTGCTGAGCTATTTCAATATCAGTTAACATAAGTCATACTCCTTAATTCTTTGTTATGGTATTATATCATACTTTTATAAATAATTAAACACCAAATTTAACAATATATACATAAATTTAATATTGACTTGAAAAGCAATATGTATTTTAATATAATATATAAAAAAGTGTAAAGGAGGTTGCAATGGAGCAAAAAAGAATAGGATTTTTCGGCGGTCTTGATTTTGTAACAATGATTACTGCATTAATAGGCTCAGCCTACGGACTGACGCTCATTTACAGTGCAACCTTTTCAAAATTGACTGAAGGCAAAATTATTACAAGCGACGTCAGAAGCACTCTGATTTCAGTTGCTGGAGGTATAATTTTTGCTTTGATTGTATGCAACATTGACTATGAAATCATATCAAAGCTATGGCCAATCATTGCAGGCGGATGCATATTACTGATGATTATTACGATGTTCTTTGGTGTGGCGGTTAATGAAAGCAGACAGGATGCCCGTTCATGGCTTAATCTTGGATTTTTCACATTCCAGACCAGTGAGCTGCTTAAGGTTGGATTTATCATCAGCTTTTCCTATCACCTTGATATGGTTAAAAATCATATTAACCGACTTAAAACAATCGTACCGCTCGTTATACACGGTGCTATACCCGTTGCACTTGTTATTGCAACAGGTGATGCAGGCTCAGCGTTGGTATTTTTGATTATATTTATCGGAATGCTGTTTTTTGCAAAGGTACATATCGGTTACTTTATCGCAGGAATTTGTGCAATAGTCGTTGCTTTTGCGGCTGCGTGGAAGCTTAATATCATTGACGGTATTCAGCGTGAAAGAATTACTGCATTATTTTATCCCGAACAGTATGCAGATACACTTTATCAGCAGACAAACGGCAAAATTGCTATGGGCAGCGGCGGCTGGCTGGGTCAGGGCTTTTTAAACGGTACAATGACCCAAAGCAGACAGGTTCCGGTTAATGAAAGCGATATGATTTTATCCGTTGCCGGTGAGGAATTCGGTTACATAGGCACACTTGCCGTTATCGTTATATTAACCGTTTTAGTTGTAAGAGTTATTTCTACAGGACTTAAAGCAAGAGATAATGTGGGCTACTTAATGTGCAGCGGTATTGCCGTTATGCTCTTTGCTCAGATTTTCATCAATATAGGAATGGAGCTTTCAATACTTCCCTGTATCGGTATCACACTGCCTTTATTCTCGGCAGGCGGATCATCATCACTGTGTATTTACCTTGCACTCGGTATTGAAATGAGCGTTTACAGATTTTCAAAAGCACAAAACAAATCACTGCTTTATGCAGGCTGATAACATTAGCAAAGCAAAACACCCAAAGGGAATTCTGAACAAGTCCGTAAAAAATGGACAATAGAAAAAAGAACCCTCTTGATGTAAAATAGACATCAGGAGGGTTTAATTA
>VSOH01000104.1 GCA_009774735.1 Clostridiales bacterium | reverse complement strand
AGCTTTTTGTTACCGTAAAGAATATCACGAATGATGATTGTCATTTTCGTGATGAATTCCCAGTCCTTATCAGCAGGCACAACCTTAGACTTGGTTATGATTTCAGGGAAATTCTTGCCTTCATTAAGGTCAAAGCCTTCCTTGCAGTTTTCCTTAACCCATTTGAAAGCCTTGTCATATTCATCGTGGTCATAAATCTCAAGTGTAATTCGGCGAACAATTTCGGTCATATCAACCCATTCTGCACGGATGCCGAAATAATTCTGGAACATATCGGCATTACAGTAGCTGCCTGCAATACCCATTGCAATACCGCCCAGGTTGACGTAGGACTTGTTTTTCATCCAGCCTATAGCCACTGAAGAACGTGCAAAGCGCAAAATCTTTTCTGCAACGTCTGCAGGGATTGTACGGTCATTAATGTCCTGTACATCGTGACCATAAATTGAGAATGCAGGAAGACCTTTCTGCGCATACGCCGCCATAACAGCGGCAAGGTAAACAGCACCGGGACGCTCTGTTCCGTTAAAGCCCCATACAGCCTTAATAGTCTGCGGGTCCATATCAAAGGTTTCAGAGCCGTAGCACCAGCACGGGGTTACGCTGAGTGTTGCTGCAACATTTTCCTTTGAGAACTGCTCTGCACATTTCGCAGCCTCTGCACCGCCTCCGATGGTTGTGTCACTTATTATGCACTGAACAGGTGTGCCGTCAGGATATTTAAGTGTGCCTTCAATAAGCTTAGCTGCAGCCTCTGCCATTCCCATAGTCTGTTGCTCAAGGCTTTCACGAACGCCGCCCCAGCGTCCGTCAATTACAGGTCTTATACCAATTTTTGGATATATCATTGTTTTACCTCCGTTAAATTTTCTTTTCTATAATACTTACAAATCTGTCATATGCCGAATTCCATGCATCGGTATGTGACGGCTTGAAGGTATTAAGCTTATGTGTTTTTGCGATTAATTGCCTGCCTTCGTTAATATTGCTTATTTCACCTAAGGCGATAAGCTGAAGCATAATATTTCCGAGTGCCGTAGCCTCAACAGGTCCTGCAATGACAGGCATATCAATGCTGTCTGCAGTCAACTGACACAAAAATTCATCCTTCGTGCCGCCTCCAAGCAGATGAAGCATATCAAATTTTTTACCTGTGCACTGTGAAATCTGATTTAATGCATATCTGTATTTCATTGCAAGGCTTTCATAAATGCAGCGGACAAGTTCACCGACGGTTTCAGGTATCGGTTGGTTTGTCATTTTGCAGTATTTTTTTATTTTATCAGGCAGATCGCCGTGAGCTGAAAGCATATTGGAATCAGGGTCAATAAAGCATTTGAAAGGCTCACTTGCTTTGGCAAGCTGTTCAAGCTCGTTGTAGCTGTAGCTCTGACCGCTTTCAGCCAGATCTCTTTTTGTTTCCTGAATGAGCCATAAGCCGCTTATGTTTTTTAAATAATTTATTTTACCGTTTGCACCAAGCTCGTTTGAAAGCTCAAGGATATTGCTTTCATCCGTGACAACAGGCTCATCAAGCTCACAGCCAATCAGGGACCATGTTCCGCAGGATAAAAATGCAGCATTTTCGCTTGCACATGGCATTGCTGCAACAGCACACTGTGTGTCGTGACCTGCAACGGTAATAACCTTAATGCCTTTATATTCGCCGTTAGCAGTACCGCTTGTGCATAAAGCAGGAAAAATGCTTTTATTTATTTTGAATGTATTGAGAACATCATCACTCCAGTTCTGCGTTTTCGGATTAAGCATCTGTGAGGTTGAGGCAATGCTCTTTTCGCATACTCTATTACCGGTAAGCATATAACAGAACAAATCAGGCATAAATAAAAGCTTATCTGCTTTTTCTGCATTTTTATCTGTCAGAAGCTGAAACAGAGTATTGATGTTCATTATCTGATTGCCTGTTTCTCTGTAAAGACGGCTTGCCGACATTGTTTTATATGCCTTTTCAAGTATGCTGTCTGTACGTGTATCACGGTAGTGATATGGTGTGTGAATCAGTTTTCCGTCAGCATCAAGCAGACCATAATCAACACCCCATGTATCAAAGGCAAGAGAATCTATATTTCCTGCCTTGTCAATTGCTTTTTTTACCTCTTCGAGTATCATATCTGCATTGTGGCAGATATGACCGTCTATTGTCAGAGGAATATTCTCAAATCGGTGTATTTCTTGATAGCTGATTTGCCCATCGTTATAAATTGCTTTTATGGCACGTCCGCTTGATGCACCGAAATCAAAGGCTAATACGGTCTTCATTTTACCACACCCTTTTTAAGAAGAATATTTGCATAAATAGCTTTTTCACCTGTTGCGATGATTAAATACGCATCCTTTGCACGCTCATAAAAAGCAAAGCGTTCGGTGTATTCAATGTCGTGGTGCTCAGGCTCGTGCTTGCAAAGAATTTCTTCATACTCATTCCATATTGTCGGAGTGCCGCAGGTGTCACCGGGTACAACCTCCATCAATGCAACCGGCTTTTCTGTATATGTATCCAGCGGAACAAGCTGAAGCACAGCATCAAGTATTTCAGGCACGCCGTGACCGTCAGCACGGATAACGATTGCATTTTTGCCCACGCTGTGGCATGGGAAGTTTCCGTCTGCAATTACAAGCTCATCACCGTGCCCCATCCGGCTCAGTGCCTTTAAAAGGTCAGGTGAAATAATGTTTGGAATACCTTTAAGCATAGTTATCTCCTTTAGTCCTCGGTTTTGTGAAGCATTTGATCATCCGGGTTGAATACCTTGTGACCCGGGTGTCTTCCTGTTACCTTATAGTAGCCTCGAAGGTCAATAAGCTTCTGCACGTTTTCCCTGCTGATGTCGTGGCTTCCGCCTAAAATTACAGCATTTATTGTGATTTTTGCCCATAGCTCAAGGCTTTCCATTCTGTAAAATGCAGTGATCACGTCGCTGCCTACAGCAAGGGCACCATGGTTTTCAAGCAGCATTACATCGTGTTCATCAAGATAAGGCTCAATTGCATTCGGTACCTCAATGGTTGAGGGCGTACCGTAAGGGGTAAGAGGAACAGAGCCGATAACAGCTACATCCTCAATCATATTGTACATATCCATTGCTTTGTGAGCAACCGCAAATCCTGTTGCCCCCGGTGGATGAGCGTGGATAACACTCATTACATCATCACGTTTGTCATAGCAGCGGAGATGCATTTTTATTTCGCTTGAAGGACGATAGCCCTCCTGAGCCTCAAGAATATTTCCTTCACTGTCGAGAAGTACCAGCTTTTCAGGTGTAATGAAGGATTTGCTTATTCCTGTCGGGGTGGCAAGAATATTGCCGTCTTCAAGTCTGACACTGACATTTCCGTCATTTGCTGCAACCCATCCGAGCTGCCACATTTTGTGACACACGTCACATATCTGTGCTTTTATTTCATCCAGATTCTGCATTGGTTTTTCCTTTCCATAATTGACAATTTTTTTAGCATATGCTATGCTACTTATATTATATTGTATTTTTCTGCACTTCGCTTGTGGAATAATAGCGGTAAAATATGACAATATTCACTTTTTGGCGGTTGCGTATGAATTACAGTGAACTTTATGAAAATGAAAAAAGAGGAACCTTCGATTTTCCTATAGAGCTTTATTATGTTGACTCCTCTTCACCAAGATATCAGATGCCGCTGCACTGGCATTTGGAGTATGAATTGATTTTGATTATGCAGGGGAGCTTTTATCTTTCGGTTGATGGTAAGGATTATCATATGGAGGCCGGTGATTGTGCCTGGATTGGTGATGGTGTGGTTCATGGCGGTATACCGAATGACTGTATATATGAGTGCGTTGTTTTTGATTTAGGGACACTTCTTCACGATACACCTGTCTGTGCACGCAGTGCAGCAGAATTTATGGCCGATGAGCAGGGCTGTACAGGTGTATTCAGAAAAGGCACAAGACAGGCTGAGCTTGCTGATATGCTTTTTGATTCTATGGAGCGTGAGCAAAAAGGGTATGAATGGTCAACAGTCGGCTTGATGTGGCAGCTTATGGGAAGTCTTATCGGATTAAAAAACGCCTCAAGTTCTGTTCCTAAAAAGCGCAGACAGATTATTCGTTTAAAGAATGTGCTCGCATATATACGTGATAATTATGAAAGTACCATAACGCTTCAGGAGCTTGCAGACGTTGCAGGCATGGCACCAAGATATTTTTGCCGTGCCTTTTCTTCCATGACGGGAAAGACACCGATTGAATATATTAACTATTACCGCATTGAGCAGGCAGGTGAAAGACTGTTGCTTACAGATGATTCTGTTACGGAAATTGCACTTAGCTGCGGCTTTAATGATATGAGTTATTTTTCAAAAACCTTTGCAAAATACAAAGGCGTGTGTCCCTCGGTGTTTCGCAGTGCACAGATTTAATTAAAAACAAGGTACTGTATTAAATTGTTTTGATAACAAAAATTTAAACAGTTTAAATTCTTTTTGGGGTAAATATTAAATGACACAGTATATTATAAAGGATTATAAAAAAGTAAATTAATAGTGACCGTTTTGTGGATTGTTTATGCAGCTTCTTATTTTATCAGAACCTGCTATGCTGCGGCAATTGCACCGATTGTGGCTGAGGGTCATTTCAGTAAAGGTGAAATCGGTCTGATGGGTACAGCATTTTTTATATGCTATGGTGCAGGTCAGCTAATCAGCGGATTAATTGGTGATAAGGTTAATCCGTTTTTTATGTTGATTTTTGGTGCTGCGACAGGCGGACTTTGTTGTTTTTTTATGCCTCTTGCAGACAGTTTTCCCTTAATGCTGTCAATATGGGGCGCAAACGGCTTGTTTCAGTCCATGCTTTGGTCACCGATTTTAAGAATCTATTCTGAACCATTGACAAAAGTCTGAGTAAAAAAGCAATTTTGAATGTTTCGCTGTCGCTCCCAATCGGTACAATATGTGCGTATCTTTTATCAACATTTATTATTAAATATTCGGGTTGGCAGTATGTTTTTATCAGCGGCGGAATAGTAATTATTCTTTCAGCCGTTCTGGTTGTTTTTGTGTTGTTTTATTCAAAAAAGGATTTATCAGCAAAACCAAAATCGCAATTGTCCGATATCAAGGATAATTGCGATGCTCAAAAAGGAAAGCAGAGTATAGTATCACTGGCGTTGCTCAGCGGTCTTTTCATTATTATGCTTCCCTCCTTCCTTCACGGAATGATGCGTGACGGAATAACCAACTGGGTGCCTACAATGATAACGGAGCTCTATGGTGTTTCTCCCTCTTTTTCCGTTTTTCTTACAATAGTACTGCCTGTGTTCAACGCTTTTGGTGCATATGCCGTTGTTCCGCTTTACAAAAAGCTTGGTGAAAATGAAATGAGGACAGCAGGTGTTATCGCGATTTTTGCACTGATACCGCTTTTTTTGCTTTTGTTAAAAAACAGATTGTCAGTTTATGTGATAATTATTTTGCTTGCTCTGACCACGTCTGTTATGTATGCTCTTAATTATCTGATTATTTCTCTTGTGCCTGTTCGGTTTTCTAAATTCTCCTGCACCTCAAGTGTCAGCTGAATATTAAATTCAGCGGCACATATCGGATGTGCCGTATCCTCATATGGTTTTGGTGCGGTTTCCGAAAGGGCAGGCTGGAATGCAGTTATAATAATCTGGATTGCGGCAGCATTTATGACGGCGCTATTCTCATTTTTATCAAATATAAAATGGAAAAGATTTATAAAATAAAAGGTAGGAATATTGTGTGTTTACAGTATACCTACCTTTTTATGCTGCGATAATGCTTGCGCAGGCGATTTTTTTGCCGGAGCTTCCTGATGGCTGTGTTGTAAAATCATCTGCCTTTTCATGTATGATAATCGTTCTTCCAATAATATCTTCAACATTAAAT
>VSOH01000103.1 GCA_009774735.1 Clostridiales bacterium | reverse complement strand
TAAAAGAACCTATATCCCATCAGAGCATATTGGTTTGTATGAAAAATATGGCTACCGTTATCTGAAGGATATTACGAATTACAGAAAAGGAACAGACAGATTATATGTTAAGGATTTGAAATAGCAAAAAGATATTTTGAATTGTTTTTTGGAAAATCTTTTATTTGGTAAAATAAAAATTTGAAAAACAGATATCTGCATATTGATTTTCAAAGTGACATTCAAAGTGACAATTCAGATAATTAATATGTCACTTTAGACGAATTAACATTGTTAAACTGATTGAGTTAATTTAACGGGGAGTTAAAAATGACTGATAAATACATAATGAGCGAAAATAATATTCCTGATGGTATTCTTCACGATCAGGATTTATATAGTGTTTCTTATGACGACAATGTGCTGACATTAAGTTTTGAAACGCATTTCTATCTGCAGGATTATACGGACATAACCTTTGTCGAAAAGTATAAAGATTTTACCAAATGCCACATAAAATGCAGGCTTGAGGACAAGTATTTCTGTGATGTTCATTTGGAAACTTCTCTTAATAAAAACAACAATTACAAAGGTAAAATTATATCGGTTGAAGAATTCACAGAAATAGCAAACAAAGAAATTAAAAAACGAAAAGAGAAAAATTATTGGGCTTGGGAATACATCAGTACGAACATTTCTCCAAATATGAGAAGCTTAGCTATTGAACTTCACATTTGGCTTAAATATAAAAGAGTTGTCTATACGAATTGTATTTTAGTGCTTAATACAAATGAAATTGAGTTTATATGGGAGTAACGAATATGATAATCAGAAAAATGAATCAGACTGACAGCCGTGAGGAAATAAGCAATATTTATGAGCAAAGCTGGAAATATGCGTACAAAGGGATTATTCCGCAGGCGTATTTGGACAGTATTCCCAAAGATCAATGGTGCGGTGCATTTGATAATCCTGAAAGATATACTCTTGTTATGCTTGACGATGAAAAGATAATCGGCACATCAACCTACTGCAAATCACGATTTGAGGATTATAAAGACTGGGGCGAAATCGTTTCCATCTATTTTCTGCCTGAATATATGGGCAAAGGCTATGGTAAGCCCTTGCTTGAGCAGGCTGTTGAAGAATTAAAAACTATGGGCTTTCAAACTGTTTTTCTTCGGGTGCTTGAGGATAACCACAGGGCAAGACACTTTTATGAAAAGTGCGGTTTTAAGTACGGTGGCAAATATTATGATGATACTATCGGCGGTAAGTGGCTGCGGGAATTGCAGTATGTTTATCATATTTAGGAAAACGAATTATGATTGAATTAAGATTGTATAAAAGTACCGATGCACAAATTATTGTAAAGTGGTTGAAAAATGAATATGCTTTTCGTCAGTGGAGTGCGGACAGATATGAAAGCTATCCGGTAACAGCCGAGGATATGAACAATTACTATTCGCAGTACAGCGATAAAGATTTGTGTAAATTAACCGCTGTTGACGAAAATGGAATTATCGGACATCTTACGATACGCTTTATTGATGATGCAAGAAAGATTGCACGACTCGGTTTTGTAATTGTGGATGATACAAAAAGAGGGCTGGGCTACGGCAAACAGCTTGTTTCATTAGCTGTTGCATATGCCTTTGATAAATTAAAGGCTGATAAGGTAACGCTGGGTGTTTTTGAAAATAATACCCCTGCCATCCAATGCTATCTTTCCTGTGGCTTTAAAACGGTTGAAAAAGAATACATTGAAAGCTATCCGTGTATGGGTGAAATTTGGAATTGTATTGAAATGGAATTAAACAGATAAATTGTAATTTATTAAAAAGACGGTATTTGAAAAATGGAGAAGATTAAAGCGTTATTTATTAAACTTAAAGATAAATTTATAAAATTCTGCAAATGGGTATGGCAGGAATGTAAGGATTGGCATACAGTTGTTATTTTTGCAATCGTTGTGGTTGTTATGTATTCGCCTGTCTGGGGAGGATATTTGTGCCACGCGCTGTTCGGCTGGAAATGGTGCAGTGTAATGGCAACGGCATATCTTGCATTCTGGGCAGGGCCGTTTACGCCGTTTTTTCCTTTGTGTATTGCTGTCACTTTGGGAATACGGCGGATTATTGATAAAATAAAAGGCAAAGATAAAAAATAATGTGTGCATGAGGAGATATACATCGTGGAAGATAAGCAGGTATTACTTGATAATATAGATAAAATTCATACTACTGAATTGGGCGTAGAAAGAATTAAGAAAAATCTAAAATTAGATACAAATGATGTAGTTGAGTTCTGCAAAAACAAAGTGCTTGATAAAAACTGCTGTATTTATAAACAGGGCAAGAATTGGTATTGTGAAATTGATGATATTAAAATAACCATAAATTCATATAGTTATACAATTATTACAGCACATACTATTCGCTGAATTACAACTTGAAAGGTAGTTTACCATGAATGCAGAAGAAATATTGAATTATTGCCTTGAAAATTTAGAAGATACAGTTTTAGTGGAAAGCTGGGGCGAGAAAGGGATTTTCTATAACCCTGAAAATAAGCTGAAGCGTGGAATATACATACTGACAATTAAAGAGAAAGACGGAGAGAATGACAAAGGCTCTGCACTTGACAGAGACGGTATATACCGTGTGAATTTAGGTATACGCAAGCAAACTTTTCTTAATATGTTCACTGCTGTGCCGAAAAGACCGGCTAAAGGCTGTGTTGTGGAACTGGATTATGATTTTACCCAAACCGATAAAATTATTCCCCATCCTGTATATGCATGGATGAGCTGGATATGTGTGCTGAATCCAAGCAGTGAAACCTTCGAAGCATTAAAGCCTTTGATTAACGAGGCATATGAATACGCAAAGGAAAAATATAAAAAGAAGAAATTATAATTATTTAAAACGATTGGTATGAGTAATATATACAATGAAAATTTTAATTGATGCAGATGGTTGCCCCGTTGTAAAACAGACAATCGAAACAGCAAAAGAGAATAAAATCGAAGTCGTTGTGTTTTGTGATACAAGCCACATTATAAACAGTGATTACGCAAAAACCGTAACCGTTTCAAAGGGTGCCGACAGTGTTGATTTTGCACTTGTCAATCAGGTCAATCGAGGAGATATTGTTGTTACGCAGGACTACGGACTCTCTGCAATGGTGATTTCAAAAGGCGGTAAGCCTATCACTCAAAACGGACTTATTATCAATGACGGCAACCTGACAATGCTGCTTACCACACGCTATGAATCAAAGAAAGCAAGAATGGCAGGCGCACACCTGAAAGGTCCAAAGAAAAGAACCAATGAAAACGATAAAGCCTTCATTGATTCGCTGAATAAACTGCTGCGGAAATAAAATAACGATATATGAATGGTATAAAATGACTGAAAAAACAGAAATTCAGGAAAAGGAAATCTGGCTATGAATGATGAATTTTGGAATGCTTTAGATGAACTGGTCAAAAACAGCGAAATTGTAATTGACAGAGCAAAAGGAACTGCTCATCCCAAATTCCCCGATTTTATTTATAAAGTTGATTATGGTTACCTTAAAGAAACAACGGCTATGGATGGCGGCGGAATTGATGTTTGGGTCGGAACGGACGAAAAAAAGATAGATGCAATTATGGTTATTGTAGATTTAATGAAAAAGGACTCAGAAATTAAAATTCTGATTGGTTGCACAGAAGAAGAAAAGCAAATCATTTATCAAACTCATAATGAAACGGAGTATATGAAAGGTGTTTTAATTCGCAGGTAATTATTAGGAGCGTAACAGTATGTCAATGTGGAATCCGTGGCGGGGATGTAAAAAATGCAGTGACGGCTGTCTGCATTGTTACATTCACAAGGGTGATGCAAAACGAAATGTGGATACAAATAAAATTGTGAAAACAAAAGATTTTGATAAGCCTGTGCAAAAGCTGAAAAACGGTAATTATAAAATGAAACCGGGTATGGTTTATTTATGCTTTTCCTCGGATTTTCTTATAAAAGATGCAGACGATTGGCGTGATGAATGCTGGAAAATGATAAAGGAAAGGCAGGATTGCACCTTTCTGTTTCTAACCAAAAGAATTGATCGGTTTATGCACTGTATTCCAGATGATTGGTCAGACGGATACGATAATGTTGTGATTTGCTGCACCGTTGAAAATCAGAAAAATGCAGATTATAAGCTGAATATATTCAGGAATTTGCCGATAAAGCATAAATGCATCACTGCACAGCCGCTGCTTGAAAATATTGATATTGAAAAGTATCTTGACGATATAGAATTAGTCGTTGTCGGCGGTGAATCGGACAGAAATGCCAGAGTGCTGAATTATGACTGGGTACTGAATATAAGAGAACAATGTGTAAGAAAAAATATCAGTTTTGAATTCAGACAGTGCGGAACTTATTTTATAAAAGATGGAAAGAAGTATACATTGCAGACAAAGGATTTGTGCAGACAAGCAAAATCGGCAAATATTGATTTCAAAAAAGTTAAAAGGAGAATGATTATGAAAAACGCAGTTGAAAAAACAAAGGTATTATTGTCAGGCTGGTGCTGTGATGAATTGAAAGAAGCGGCACAGAATTGGCTTGATTCTATCGGTACTGACAAAGAAAAAGAGGCAGGAGAGAAATATGTTGCCGAGCTGCAGGATTCAATCGTGCCGGTTGATGGAATGCTTGCATTTTTGCCGACTGATGAAGCCAAAGCAAAGTTCGGCGAAGAAACAGCAAACAATTTCTATGAACACGCCAAGGATTTAAAGGCGCAAGGCATAGCAAATTGCGATTGCCCGGCTTGCACCGCAGCATCAGCAGTATTAGAACTGAAAGAAAAAATTTTGAAATAAGCACAAAGCTAAAGCCTGCGTTTGAACCGCAGGCTTTAGCTTTGTGCCGTATATACCAATTATTGTAAAATCAATAAGTCTATGTTAAAATATTTTTGAAATTTTATCATTGAGGTATTGTTTTGAACACGAAAACGAATTTAATTTTTATAAAAAGAAACGGTGAATTTGAGGATAAAACAAAAGATATAAAATTTTGTGAATACTCAGATTATGACGGAAAATGCACGGTTGTATTTAACAATAATAGAAGATACACATATAACAATTATAATATTAAATGGTATAGAAATCCTATGGTAATAGCACCTTCTACGGTAAGGCTAATTAGTAAAGGTAATTTGCTGTTTGATATAAATTATATAGCAGTTTTTAATAATGAATATTGGCATATTATTTTTAATACTTATGAAAAAACATATCATTGTTCAGCGTTAAAGATTGAGAAATCATGTTTATCAAATGAAAATGCAAAGTCTGTATTTAATTATTTAAAATTAATTGCTGATGAAATTAGTGTTAAAACTGAAGATGATAACAAAATATTAGCAAATCAATATGACGCAATGGAAAATTTTATAAGTGATAATACAGTTGCGTATAATTACCTGCTTTCACAAAAAGCAAATACATTTGATGATAATGAATTAGTGATTTTTCCTTTTGGAAGTAATTCAAGCCAAACAACAGCAGTTAATAATGCATTAACAAATCAAGTAAGTATTATTGAAGGTCCACCCGGAACAGGTAAAACTCAAACTATACTTAACATTATTGCGAATTTGATAATCAGAGGTAAAACAGTTGAAGTTGTTTCTAATAATAATTCAGCTACTGAGAATGTGTATGAAAAGCTTTGTAAATATGGCTATGACTTTTTAGTTGCACCACTTGGCAGAAAAGAGAATAAGATTAAGTTTATAGAAAATCAAAAAGAATTATTACCTGATATCAGTGATTGGAAAATAGATGAAAACAGGATTCTTGAAATCAAAGACGAAATTAAGCAAAGTTCAGAAAAATTAAATGAAATATTTGAAAAGCAAAATGAACTTGCAAAAGATAAACAAGAAGAGTCTTCTGTAAAAACGGAACAAGTTTATTTTAATGAACAATGTAAAGATTCTAAT
>VSOH01000102.1 GCA_009774735.1 Clostridiales bacterium | reverse complement strand
CGGGTGGCTCAGGCAGTGAAATTATTGACAGTCTGAAAAGACTTGCTGATTTAGACGGGAATTACGCTGTATATCCGGGTCATGACAAACAGTCATCTCTTGATTTTGAAAGAAAAAATAATCCATATATGAACAGGTAATTATATGATTTTAAAGGTGATTAATCATCAGCTTCAGTTTGATATGAAGAATATCTGCACCGTATTTTTTCCTTATGAAAAAATAAAGGCAGAAGGCGATGAGAATATTGTTGTTATAACTGAAAGGTGCGAAAATGTGCTTTCAGTAGATGCAAAGGTTTATGACAAGCATCTGAAAAAAACACATAGATTGGCAGAAGGCGAGGATATGGCGGTTGCTATGTCCGTTTTGCTTTATTCTGTTTTGAGCGAGCTTATGGGTTATGAGCCTCCTTGGGGTATTCTTTTTGGTGTAAGACCTGCTAAGCTTATGCACAGACTTTGCGGTGATATGGGTCTTGATCATGCAAGAGATTATTTTTTAAACAGCTTTCTTGCGAAAAAAGACAAAACAGCATTAACCCTTGAAGTGATGAAGCATGAAAACGAGGTTATAGCTCTTTCAAAGGAAAATTCCTTTTCGCTTTATGTTTCAATTCCATTCTGTCCTACACGGTGCTCCTATTGTTCATTTGTTTCTCATTCCATTGAACGCACACAAAAGCTTATGACTCCTTATGTTGATTTGCTTTGTACTGAGATTGAGGAAATCGGTAGAATTTCAAAATCTCTTGGTTTAAGGCTTGAAACAATCTATTTCGGCGGCGGTACGCCTACAACACTTTCGGCAGATTTGTTAATCAAATTATTTAAAACTATTGAGAATAGCTTTGATTTGTCAACACTGCGTGAATATACTGTGGAGGCAGGCAGACCTGATACCGTCACAGAGGACAAGCTGCTTGCACTTAAGGCTGCAGGCGTATCAAGAATAAGCATAAATCCTCAAAGCTTTAATGATGAGGTGCTTGCGGCAATAGGCAGACGTCATACAGCACAGCAGACGGTTGATGCCTATAATCTTGCCCGTCAAATCGGCTTTGATAATATTAATATGGATTTTATTGCAGGCTTGCCCAAGGACAGTATTACATCATTTAAAGCAAGTATTGACAAGGGCATTGAGCTGGGTGCCGAGTCAATTACCGTACATACGCTTGCGTTAAAATCAGCAGCCTATATGGTGACACGTGATATGACCTTTGATTTGACGGACAGACTTACAACCGCTGATATGGTCAATTATTCCAATGCTGTGTTGTCTGACAGCGGATATTATCCATACTATATGTACAGACAGTCAAAATCACTTGGCAATCTTGAAAATGTGGGCTGGTGCAGGTCCGGATATGACTGCCTTTATAATGTCTATATGATGGATGAAACACATTCTGTTTTTTCAGCAGGAGCAGGAGGTGTAACAAGGCTTAAAAATCAGGAAAACGGTCATATAGAACGTATTTATAATTACAAATATCCATATGAATATATTGATGGTTTTGATGAGATTGTAAAGAGGAAAATGGGCATAACTGCATTTTATGGTGAATAAAAATTAATATATCTTAATTGTATTGCAAAATAATACTTTTTGTAATATAATTACAGAAGAGGTGTTTATATGGCTTTCAAATTCGGAGATACAGAGATTAATATTAATAACCCTAAGCTTGAGGAAATGCTCAACAAAACAAGGGGTGTTGCAGAAAGTCTTGGCAAAAGAAGTGCCGAGGGTATTGAGCTTAGCAAAAAAAAGATTGAGGCTCTTGATGCAAAAGCAAAGCTTGTGAAGCTTTATGAAAAATTCGGTGAGCTGCAGTATAACGGTTATATCGGTGAAGAAATTGATGATTCTCAGCTTGCGGGTATTGCTGCAGAAATTTCGGCGGTGAAGGATAAGCTTGATTTGCTTAATGATGAGGTCGAGCAGCTTAAGGTAAAGCTCAGCACATCTGTTGCTGATATGGCGCAGAAAACACGTGAAGCATTTCAGAAGGATGCCGATACCGAATCTGCCGAGGAGGCTGAGATTGAGGTTGCCGGCAGCGATTCTGAATAAGACAGGAATATAAGATTAAAGAAGTTTAAAGGCAGTGTTATAATCACTGCCTTTTTAATTTTAACAGGATATATAAAATTCTTTATGAAAAAATAAAACATATTTGGTGATTATGTGTCAGTTAAAAAATCTTTAAAGCAAAGGTATTTGTCATCTGCCTTTATTCTTCTTTTATCAACAGTTGTGGTTAAGCTTATAAGTGCGTTTTATAAAATTCCGCTTACAGGCTTTATAGGTGCTGAGGGCAGGGGTTATTTTTCGATTGCCTATAATTTTTGTATGCCGATTCATGCTTTGACAATGGGTGCTTTTCCTCTGGCCTTGACCAAGCTTGTAAGCAGTTATGAGGCAAAGGGTGATTATGAAAAAATCAAAGCATTGCGTTTTGCATCAAAACGGTTGTTTTTAATAGTTGGTGTTATCGGCTTGGCTGTTATGCTTATTTTTGCAAAACCTTATGCCGAGCTCATATCTTCTGCTCCTAAAAGTATTTATACGATTCTTGCCCTTGCACCGTCGGTGTTTTTCTGTTGCCTTGGTGCCGCACACAGAGGTTTTGCAGAGGGCTATCTTGATATGAAGCCGACAGCCGTCAGTCAGCTTTTAGAGGCATTGTTCAAGCTGGTTTTCGGTCTGCTTTTTGCACGCTACTCAATGAGCTGGTTATATGAGCAGTATATACTTAATGGTGCTGTATTGGGTATGTCAGTTTCAGGGGAGCAGGAGGCGCTTTCTGCCATTTATCCCTTAACCTCCGCTGCGTCCATGCTTGGTGTTACATTCGGAAGTATTGTGGCATATCTGTTTGTTATGATATATACCAAGTCAAAATATCCGGTATCCCTTGTCGACAAAACAGAAATTAAGCTGGCGTATAATGAATTGCTGACTTTCAGTACTGCATTAATCGGTGCAACTGTTATTTCCAGCATTTCAAATTTTGTTGATACGTCAAGCATTCAGTATTGTCTTTCACTTTGTGATGCCGACAAGCTGGCTGCTTTATACAATTACAGCGGTAATGATGTTTATACATATGTTTTCGGAATATTTGCTACAGTTCTTGATTTTAAGAATTTAGTGCCTGCTATTGTTATGGTGCTTGGTGTAACAGCAGTACCTGCTGTCAGTACTGCCTATGAAAACAGCAGCGGAAAGTTTTCGTCACTGCTTACAAGTATATTTAAGTATGCTGTTATTCTGTCAGTGGCGGGAGGCTTGATATTATCTGTTTTCAGTAAAGAAATTCTCAGTATTTTTTACAGCAGTTCCAATGCAGATATTGTTGACAACGGAAGCTATCTTCTGAAAATTATGGGTATATTCATTTTGCCCTGTGCACTTGCAACGGTTACAGTTTACACAACGCAGGCGCTTGGATTTGCGAAATCTACCATACCGGCATTCATTATTTCCTGTGTGCTCAGACTGGCTGTGAATTTTATTTTTATTCCGGACTCAGAATATAATGTTCTGGCAGCAGCAATATCTAACTCAGCAGGCTTTCTGATTGTTGTGGTTATGAATCTGATAACAATACGCAAAAAAACGAATGCGAGATTTTCCTGCTTTGATATATTCATAAAACCTGTTTTTTGCGGAATAATTACATATATCGCCGTAAGCTACGCAAAGCTCAGTGTTTCACTGACATTTCCTAAGCTTATTTTATTGCTGGCTGTGTGTCCGGTTATATATTTGATTTTGCTTGTGATTACCCGTACAATCAGATTAAGAAACGGAGATTAGTAAAGGAATTTATAGCATAAGTGTAAATTTTTCTTTAAATACTTGAAATTTCCTGCTATTTATAGTATGATTGCCATAGACAAGTTAATCGAAAGTGAGTAAGTATTAATGGCTGTTGATTTTGAATTTAAAGAAAAATATGATGTCAATGATCTTTTAACTATTATTACTGCTCTGAGATCTCCGGGCGGATGTCCATGGGACAGGGCACAGACCCATACCTCAATAAAAAAGAATTTTATTGAGGAAACCTATGAGGTAATAGAGGCTATTAATATGAACAGCACCGATGGGCTTCGTGAGGAGCTCGGTGATGTACTGCTTCAGATTGTTCTGCATACCGAGATGGAAAGGGAACAGAATAATTTTGATTTTGACGATGTCTGTAATGATTTGTGTCAGAAGCTTGTTGTTCGTCATCCGCATGTGTTTGGTGAAGTTAATGCAGACAATGAGGCAGAGGCTCTTTTAAGCTGGGATAATGCCAAGGCAAAAACCAAAGGCATAAAAAGACAGAGTGAAACGATGGATAGTATTCCTAAAGAGCTGCCGGCTTTGATGCGTGCACAAAAGGTTCAGTCAAGGGCTGCCAAGGTCGGCTTTGACTGGCGTGATTCAAACGGTGCTTTCAGTAAACTGTCGGAGGAGATTAACGAGTTACAATCAGCTATTGTTCAAGGTGATAAGGCTCATATTGCTGAGGAGTTCGGTGATTTGCTGTTTTCCTGTGTGAATGTTTCAAGATTTATTGAGGCTGACAGTGAAGAATGCCTGACTGCCGCTACAGATAAATTCATAAGCCGTTTTAAGCTTGTTGAACAGCTTGCGGAAGAAAAAGGTATTTTGATGAAAAACTCATCAATCGAAGAGCTTGATTTGCTTTGGGATAGAGCAAAAGAAATTATGGCTGAAAAAGCCAAAACGGAGGAATTTTAAATGAATAAAACAGAACTCGTTGCAGCAGTAGCTGCAAAGGCAGAACTTTCAAAGAAAGATGCAGAGGCTGCAGTAGCTGCAGTTTTTGATTCAGTTAAGGACGCTCTTGCTGACGGTGACAAGGTTGCTCTTGTTGGCTTCGGTACTTTCTCAATCAAAGAGCGTGCTGCTCGTACAGGTTTAAACCCACGCACAAAGGAAACAATCGAAATTCCTGCTGCTAAGGTTCCTACCTTCAAGGCTGGTGCAGCTCTTAAGGATGCAGTTAAATAATTTCTCTTTAAGGCATCACAAAACAGTGATGCCTTAATTTTTTTGTGAGGTGCAGCAATGAGATTAGATAAATATTTAAAGGTTTCACGCATTATCAAACGCAGGACTGTTGCAAATGAAGCGTGTGATGCCGGTAAGGTCGAGGTTAACGATAAAATTGCCAGGGCATCATATGATATTAAGGTAGGGGATATTATAAAAATTTCTCTTGGGGCAAATGTCAGAAGTTACAGAGTTCTTGCAGTAAATGAGCATGCATTAAAGGAAGATGCTGTTAAAATGTATGAGCAATTATAATAAATGAGAAATCATCTGCATATTTTATAGCAGGTGATTTTTTTATGGATTTAACAGCACAGCATTCAATCAATCTTGATAACAGGGAAAATCTCAGTATAACCGGAGTTACCGATGTCGATGAATTCAATGAGCAGGAAATATTGGTTATCTGCCAAAGTGATGAATTGACAATAAAAGGTGAGCTTCTGCATATTGAGGAGCTGAGTATTGATACGGGCAATCTGATTGTAAGCGGAAAAATCAATTCACTCAGCTACAGTGAAAAGGTTTCAGGCAATTCAATAATAAAAAGGCTTTTCGGTGGCTGAGAATATTTTTTATGCTGTGCTTGCAGGCGGAGCACTGGGCTTGCTCTTTGATTTTCTTAGACTGCCCAGACTGATTTTCAATGATAAGTTTTTCTTTGATTTTCTGTTCTGGATTATCAGTGCCTTTACAGTGTTCTGCTATCTGCTGATATTCAACAGCGGTGGTATAAGAGTGATTTATCTGTTTTTCATTCTTGTGGGATTTCTGCTTGTGCTTTTTACCTTAGGCTATGTGACAAAACCGCTTCATATGGCAATTGCCGAAAAGCTGAAAAAATGGTCAAAAAGTTTAAAAAAAGTGTTGCAAAAGCTATATAATTTATATTATAATAAAAAGGCGACTGTATAGTCTTTTGTTAAAAAGAAG
>VSOH01000101.1 GCA_009774735.1 Clostridiales bacterium | reverse complement strand
TAAAATCTACCCCGCCCGGAGCTTAGAACCGAGACCGAAGGCACGGCAGCCCCACTTGTGTCTCAGAGACAGGCGGATTTTATACACAGCAGGAAATTAAAGAAATAGTAAGCTATGCACATGATTTCAATATTAAGATAATGCCCGAATATGACATACCGGGTCACAGCCGTTCAGCTATTGCCTGCTATAAGGATTTAACCTGCTTCCCGCGTGATTTGCCTGTTGCCGATCACTGGGGAGTAAAGCACGATATCCTCTGTGTCGGAAAAGAAAGCACCATACAATTTGTTAAAGATATTATAGACGAAATGTGTGTGCTTTTCCCTGACGAATATTTCCATATCGGTGGTGATGAGGTACCTAAGCACAGATGGAATTTGTGCCCTCACTGTCAGGCAAAAATCAAAAAGCTTGGTTTAAGGGACAGCGAGGATTTGCAGTGTTGGTTTATGAACACAATAAAAGAATACTGTAAAGCAAAGGGCAAACAGGTGTTTATGTGGAGCTGGGACCTGAAGGATGAAGGCAGTCTTGATACCGACTTAGGCTTTTCAAAATGCGGTGAAATGAACACCGGCAACAGACCTTTTATTGACACAAGCACATCGGCATATTACATTGATCTGCCATATGGCTATATAAGCCTTAAAGACACTGCCGAGCACAAGCCATTCAACGGAAACTGTCTTGGAATTGAAGCGGCACTATGGACAGAATATGTTCCTGATATGAAAAAAGCAGATTTAATGACATTCCCGCGTCTTGGTGCTGTGTGTGAAACGGCATGGCACGGAGAATGCAGCTGGAAAGGCTTTGAACAAAAGCTTGACTTTTACTATTCCTACCTTGACAAATTGAACTGGGGATATGCAGATATTGCTATGGCAAATCCGAACAGGCTAAGAGGCACGGCACAGGTGCTCTGGTTTGAACGGCGTCAGCTTGCCTGGGAAGGCTTAACAAATATATTTGACGATAAGAAAATAGAGAAAATTGCAAAAGCAAATAAGCAATAAAACAAAACAGCAAGCGTTTATTCGCTTGCTGTTTTTGTTATGTGTGTGTTTAGAAAATCTGATGTCAATTGTGATTGTGTTTAATACTTAGTTTATCTCCTCCTTCAATGTTTCAACGATACTGTCGTTTTTGATTTTATGAACCGAGTAAATCATAGTCATTCCGACTATAACAAACACAGCCCCTATTACCGCAAGGTACATAAGCCAGTTGATTTCAAACGGAATCATTTCCTCACCGAGTCCCTTATTAATACCAAAGCTTACAAGCACACTGATAGGCAGTGCAAATACCAAAGCTTTTATACCATAAAAGGCACTTTCAAGAACAACCATTTTATTGAAACCGCTTGGTGTGATACCTACGGATTTAAACATTGCAAATTCCTTTTTCCTGAGCATTGTGCTGTTTGAAATCGTATTAATAATATTAAACAGTGTTATTAAAGTAATCAAAGCAATGAAGCCATAAACAAACACCTGCATTACAAACATGATTGTGTTCATCATCTGAAATTGTTCAATCGTATCAGCAACATACGCATTGCCTAAATCTTTTGTGTTAAACACATCCTTAATATCATCATAAACCTGCTCATGCTCCTTTGTTTCAATACCTAAACTGTAGGTAAGCTGAGTTTTATCAAAGCCGTCATAAATAACATTCTTATAAACGCTTACGGGAACATAGCATGAAATACTGTTTGAAGGGTTTAAACCAAGAACATAATTATCCTTATCATAATCAACAAAGCCTGCTATCTCGACATCACATTTGTGACTTTCATCCATGTTATCAAAGAAATCAAATTTTGTACCGAGAATTTTTTCATCAAATACCTTTGATGAATTTTCCTTGTGATTGACATTATTCATTAACAATGCTTTTGCTTCGCCGTTATAAAACTGCTTGTAATCAATATCATTATCTTGGCAAAGCTTGTTGAAGTCCTCATCATCAATGCCATTAATCATAAAGTATGTTCTGCTTTCAAACAAATCGCTGTATTTATCTGTAAGATTTTCTTTTTTACAAAAAGCCTCGCTGACTGATTTTGCAATCAACGGGTCATCCTTTTTTTCTGAAGAAAGATAAAAGTGTGAGTTATTTACACTGTAATAACGATCAACATTATTAATCTTTTTAAGTTCCTTTATAACGCCATCATAATACTGCTCATCCATAGTAATCTGGAGCTGATAAGGAATATCAACACTCATATCAGCTGCCTGCATAAACACCTGGCAGAAATAGTTACAGCTTAAAAACAGGATTACGGAAAGTGCAATTGATGCAGTAATAACTCTTGCTTTTCTTCCGTTGCGCTTTAAGTTTTTATTGGCAAGCTCACCCTCGTAGCCAAAGAGTGTTCTGATAATTTTAGGTGATTTCAGCTTCTTCGCCTTAACCTTTATCTCCTGCCTTTGTCTGATAGCATCAATTGGGGTAACTGAGGATGCTTTTTTTGACGGAATAAAGGAGGAGATAAAGATTGTTAGCACACTGAATATAACAATACCGATAATCGCCCAAAGAGGCACAACAACATCAAAGGATGTATTTGCTTCATTCACACCGTTAAGCATTCCTGTTGAAATGATTTTGCTGCCCACCGCTTTAAGCGTGATACCTATACCTGCTATACCTGAAAGAATACCGACAGGAATACCGATTGCACCAAGAATAATGCCCTCATAATAAGCTGACATTTTCTTCTGTGCCTTTGTTGCACCCACACTTGCCAGCATACCGAGATAGCGGACACGTTCGTTAATGGACATAGCAAAGGAGTTGTAAATCAGTACAACCGATGCAATCATAATGATAATAAGAATAACGAGTACAATCGGCAGAAGGCTGAAAACATCGCTGTTTTGGTCAATAGCAAGCTTTGACGCAAGGTATTCACTGTTTTTACTCCAATCCGTTATATTATGCTCCTTAACAATATCCTTAATTACATTAACGGATTTATAATTAACTGTTTTAAGATTAGCCGTAGCCGTAACAACTTCACCGTTAGCAAGCTTAAGCTCAGACATATTAAGTCCTCTTATAATGCTGTACTGAGCTGTCGGCGGATTATCCTTAAATATGGCAGTAATTTTAAATTCGCCGATTTCTTCAACGTCAAATTCTTCCTCACCTGAAAAATAACTGCCCTTGACCTCCATTTTCTCACCGCTGTCAATCGTATAACGAAGACCCAGCGGAATGGAAACGGTGTCACCTATTTTCCAGTCAAGCTTATTCAAATCAATAAGCTCCTGCTCAACAGCAATTTCTCTGCTGTTCTGGGGCAGCTCACCCTCATAATCACCGATTACCATCTGCTTGAGGTTAATCGGGTCACCGCAGTAAACCTCACCTGTTCCGGCACGTGAGGAGCTTTTCTTCTCAAGCTGATATGATGGTGAAAACAGTTTGCTTTCAACGCCGACAGCACTCAGTCTGTCATCCTTTTTCAGCTCCTCAAGCTGTTTGGCATCCACATCAAAAACAACATCCTTGTGACCCATCTGCCTATATGAAATGGTACCATCAAGATTTAAAAATGATGCAATAGCAACGAATACGGCAGTAATCATTGCAACAGAAACAATGATACCAAGTGTTGTAACAACTGATCTTCCCTTGTTTTCCTTAAGATGACGAAGGGTTAATTTATTAACGATATTCACCCATTCTCACCTCATCCCTTGTAATTTTGCCGTCCTCAATTGAAATAACTCTGTCGGCTGCCAATGCAATTTTTTCATCATGTGTGATAATAATAACAGTCTGTTTCTGCTCTTTGTTGAACTTTCTGAGCAGGGTCATTATCTCTCGGCTGTTCTCACTGTCCAGGTTACCTGTGGGCTCATCTGCAAGGAGTAAAGCAGGATTATTGACAAGTGCTCTGCCGATTGATACCCTCTGCTGCTGACCGCCTGAAAGCTGACTCGGCAAATGTGTAAGCCTTTTGGAAAGTCCCAACTTTTCAATCAGACTATCCGTGATTCTTTTATCAGGCTTTCTGCCGTCAAGCAGAAGCGGAAGCGTTAAATTTTCCTCAACAGTTAAAATAGGAATTAAATTATAAAACTGATAAATAAGTCCGATCTGTCTGCGTCTGAAAATTGCAAGTGCTGTTTCGTTGAGTGTTGAGATGTCAGTATTGTTGATTATAACCTGACCGCTTGTGGGCGTATCAACACCGCCGAGAATATGGAGCATTGTTGACTTTCCTGAGCCTGACGGACCAATGATTGCCACAAACTCACCCTGCTCAACGCTGAAGGATACATTGTCAAGGGCTTTAACCATTGTATCGCCCTTTCCATAGGTTTTGGATAAATTTTTAACTTCAAGAATTTTCATAAGAATTTATCTCCTTTCGTTCTTCGTATAATAAAGAGTAGTCATTTATGTGATTTCCCTTTCTGTCTATCATTCTAATTTGTCAACCTTACAGACAGGTGACTATTAAATTACAATTTTGTCACTTACATAATAGCACAAAAAGTCAAGCATTTCATAAAATTATGTGATATACTTCACTGCATAAAGCAAACGCAGGAAAAATTTTACTTGCAAAATGTGTTTTACTGTGCTATGCTGAATTTATTATAAATCAAATTTACAGGAGGTGAACATCGTTATGACAAATAAAAGAACTTATTCAACCGTCTATACCCAGATGCCCTATCAGAAAAAATATAACTCAAAATACCAATTTGCCGAAAATGTTCACCCATATACTGTGTGAGCGTTTGACTTGTCCTATTTTGACCCGGCAGATTGCCGGGTCTTTTTTTATTCTTTTACAAATGAGGTGACATAATGAGAATTGTTAATCTTAAGGACCACAAAAAGGTTCCTGTTTTTAAAAATATTAAATACGCCGTAAAAATGATATGGCAGGCAGATAAGCTATTGCTTTCAGGCTACATACTCAACAGAACTGCTGAAAATATTTTTTCATTGTTCATTCAGAACATTCTGTTTCTGAAGGTGCTTTTAACCGCAATTGACGGCGAACGTGACTTCAAGGTATACATCAAATATCTTGTACTATTTTTAATCGCATCCGTTATCACAAAGGCATTAAACTGGACAGGAAATTACCTGCACCAGTACGCAACAAAAAGAGTGCTTAAAAGACTTAACAACAAAATATTCGACAAGGCGGGGCAGCTTGACATAAGCTGTTATGAGAACCCGGAATTCTATGACCAATACCAAAGAGCAACACTTGTTCTGCAATACGGATATTTTGACATACTTTGCTACGATATAGCTTATATTATCGGCTGTCTGCTGTCCTTTGTCTTCGTTGTGGCAACTGTTACTGTAATTGACCCTTTATATCTTCTGTTCCTGCTTCCTGTTGTATTTGTTTTCCTTATCGAAATGTCAAAAAGCAGGTGTGTTTATGAGCGTGACTTACAGATGACGACAAATAACAGAATAAAGGCTTACATACAGCGAACCGTATTTTTAAAGGACTTTTCAAAGGATATGCGCACCTCAAATATTTTTGCGGTATTGATGAAACGCTTTGACAAGGCAATAAAATCCAATATTGAAATACTGAAAAAATACGGAATTAAGCTATTTATTTACAGTATGGTCAGCTCACTTTTCAGCGAGTTCATACCGATTATAGGAACATATGCCTTTGCAGGCTATCAGTTTATTCATACAGACAAGATGACAATATCAGGCTTTTCCGTTGTGCTGTCATCAATTAATTCTGTCAGAAATGCAACAATGGATATTGCCGAGTGCTTTGACGAGCTGAGCCAGATGGCACTCTATTTTCAAAATTTAAAGGACTTTTTTGAATACGAGCCTAAAATCGTATCAGGCTCGAAAAAGGCTGAAAAATTTGAGAGTCTTGAACTGAAAAATGTATCCTTTAAATATCCAAGTGCAAATGAAAACGCACTTAACAACATCAGCTTTAAAATCAATAAAGGCGACACCATTGCAGTCGTCGGCATTAACGGTGCAGGCAAATCCACACTTGTTAAATTGCTGCTGAGATTTTACGATGTTACGGATGGTGAGATATTATATAATGGTATAAAT
>VSOH01000100.1 GCA_009774735.1 Clostridiales bacterium | reverse complement strand
TTTTTATTTCTCTCCCCCACCCCGCCTACCCCCACCCCATATAAACACCGATTACACGACCCTGCTTAAGACCCGACCATCACAGCGGACTTGTTCATGTTGACGAAAGCTTTGATGTTATGGCCGGCAGTGATACATTGGAGCTCAGGCACGTTTTGTTTGAGGAAAAGGATGCGTTGATTTTTTACGGCTGCGAGGCAAAAGCAGCTACGATGATAGGTAAAAACGGCAAAGGTATAAAGATAGAATTTAACGATATGAATAATCTTTTAATCTGGTCAGCCGTTGGCAATGCACCTTTTGTTGCACTTGAGCCGTGGACAGGTATTTCAAGCTGTAACGATGAGGATGATACCTTTGAAAAGAAAAGGGGAATGACTGTTTTAAATCCGAACGAAACCATTTCTTTCCGATTTAAAATAACAATGATTTAACATTTTATAGACTGTTTGTTTATATTTAGGTGATAGAATGAATTATGGATTTTTCAGAACTGCAGCCGCTTCGTTTAAACTGAGGGTTGCAGATCCGGATTATAATAAGGAAGAAATAAAGAAAGCAATTGATAAGGCTGTGAGTGAGGATGTAAGGCTTCTTGTTACGCCTGAGCTTTCCGTAACGGGCTATACCTGTGCTGATTTGTTTTTTACAAAGCAGTTGCAGAATTCTGCGGAACAGGCTCTTTGTGAAATAGTAAAATATACTATTGACAAGAATATTGTTTTGCTTGTGGGAATGCCTGTTCCTTTTTATAACAGCCTTTATAACTGTGCAGTGGTTATAAGTGACGGCAGAATCTGCGGTATCGTGCCAAAAAAGCATATTGCAAATTATAATGAGTTTTATGAAAAAAGATGGTTTGCATCAGGCGGTCAGTTTGAAAGCTGTCAGCCAATTAATCTGTGCGGCTGTGATACTTTAATCGGTTCTCAGATTTTTGATCTTGGTGATGGTGCTGTTTTAGGTGTTGAGCTTTGTGAGGATTTGTGGGTGCCGTGTCCGCCCAGCAGCACACTTGTTTGCCATGGTGCAAATATTATTGCAAATCTTTCAGCCAGCGATGAATATGTTTCAAAGGCTGAATACAGACATGATTTAATTGCCAATCAGTCTGCAAGGTGTGTTTGCGGCTATGTATATGCAGGTGCAGGCGTTTATGAAAGCACAACGGATTTGGTTTTCTCGGGTGCAACACTTGTGGCTGAAAATGGTGCTGTTATTGCAGCAGGTGAGCGTTTTGTTCGTGATACTGTTTTGACAATTGCCGATATTGATGTTGAAAAGTTGAATGCACAAAGGCAAAGCAATATGTCTTTTGAAAATTTAAGCAATGAAATAGGCTTTTCAAAAATCACCATTGATAATGAAAGCAACGATTTGAATTATCGCTTTGTTGACCCGCACCCGTTTGTTCCTGCTGATGATGAAAAACGCAGGGAAAGATGCAGGGAAATATTTTCAATTCAGGCATCGGGTCTTGCAAAAAGAGTTGAGCACGTTGGCTCAAGCGGTGTTGTTGTCGGTATATCAGGCGGACTTGATTCAACCCTTGCACTCCTTGTTGCAGTTGAAGCTATGAAAATGCTCGGCAGACCGAACAGTGATATTCTTGGTATCACAATGCCCGGTTTCGGCACAACGGACAGAACGTATCAGAATGCTGTCGATTTAATGAAAGCACTTGGTGTAACCATTAAAGAAATCAGCATCAAGGATGCCTGTGTTCAGCATATGAAGGATATTGAGCATGATGAGGCTGTCAAGGATATTACCTATGAAAATACACAGGCTCGTGAGCGTACACAAATTCTTTTTGATATGGCTAACAAGCACGCAAAGCTTCTTGTCGGTACAGGTGATTTAAGTGAGCTTGCAATGGGCTGGTGCACCTATAACGGTGATCATATGAGTATGTACGGCGTCAATGCATCAGTACCTAAAACCTTGGTAAGGTATTTGGTTGAATATGTGGCAAATGTCAGTGAAAGCAAAACCGCCGATATCCTGTTTGATGTGCTTGACACACCTGTTTCACCCGAGCTTTTGCCGCCTGACGAAAACGGCAGAATAGCTCAGAAGACCGAGGATAATATCGGCCCGTATGAGCTGCACGACTTCTTTCTGTACAACTTTGTTCGCTTTGGTTTTACAAGGGAAAAAATAAAGGCTTTGGCTGTCAAGGCATTTGATGGTGTTTATGACAGTGAAACAATCAGTAAATGGCTGACTGTGTTCTTTAAACGCTTTTTTATCAGCCAGTTTAAGCGTTCCTGTATTCCCGATTCACCAAAGGTTGGCTCAGTTTCGCTGAGTCCGAGAGGGGATTGGAGAATGCCGAGCGATGCATCCTTTAGTGCATTTATTTAGGAGGGTAAAAATAATGAAGAAAATAATAGCAGTATTAATGGTTTTGTCAATTATCTTAGTCTTTGCAGGCTGTAAATCAAAGGAGTATAAAGACACGGTTGTGACTATTCCTGTTACCGATGAAAACGGTGAAACCGTTACGGATGAGGATGGCAATGTTGTGACAGAGGTCAGCACAGAGGCTCAGAACAATTCCGAAAGCAGCAAGGCTGACGGAAAACAGCAGTCGGCTTCCAAGGCTGATAAAAACGGTACTACCAAAGCAAATTCAGGCGGCGGTCAGAATGATACTACGCAAAAGAATAACAATGGCGGCAGCAATAACGGTACAACAAAGCCGACTGCCAATTCAACGACTAAGCCTGCCGAGGCACCTACAAAATCAAAGAAAAGGGACATTAAGCTGATTGTAAATGTTCCTACATACACACCGCTTGATACTGAAATGGTCATTCAATACAGAGTTGAGGGTGAAAAGAAATTTGAGGAGCTTACCAAGGAGGATGTTAAGCTTGGCACAGCATTTACGAAGGAATATGATTTGAAAAATGTTAAGGGTGCTGTTGAATTTATAATTACAATTGATGGTGTAGGTGTTACAAACAACAAGTTTACGGTTGAGGCAAGTGACAGAGATCAGACTCACGAAATTACACTTGTAACCGGTATTGAAGTAATGGACGGCGGAATGGATTAATTCCTTTGAAATACGGAGCGGGACACTGCTCCGTATTTTTTTATACCAATAGTTTATTTTTAAACTATATCAACTTTTTTTATTTTATCATTGAATTTGAAAATGTATAGTGTTATAATGTTTAAGGTTAAGTGGATTTTTCCGCTTTCTCTTAATTAATATATTTATACTTTAGGAGGATGTTCAATGGCAAGAAAGAAAAAAACTATGGACGGTAACACCGCTGCTGCGCACGTGAGTTATGCGTTCACAGAAGTTGCCGCAATTTATCCAATTACTCCTTCATCAAATATGGCTGAGGAAACCGATGCCATGGCTGCAAGAGGGGTAAAAAACATTTTCGGTCAGACTGTTAAGGTTGCTGAAATGGAATCAGAAGCAGGTGCAGCAGGTGCCGTTCACGGCTCACTTTCAGCAGGTGCTTTAACAACAACTTATACTGCATCACAGGGTCTTCTTCTTATGATTCCTAATATGTACAAGATTGCAGGTGAGTTAATCCCTTCGGTTATTCATGTATCAGCACGCTGCGTATCAACTCACGCACTTAACATTTTCGGTGACCATTCAGACGTTATGGCTTGTCGTCAGACAGGTTATGCTATGCTTTGCTCAGCTAATGTTCAGGAGGTTATGGATCTTGGTGCAGTTGCTCACCTTGCAACATTAAAGAGCCGTGTTCCTTTCCTTCATTTCTTCGACGGTTTCCGTACATCACACGAAATTCAGAAAATTGACATCTGGGATTACGAGGACCTTAAGTCAATGGTTGATATGGATGATGTTCAGGAATTCAGAGCAAGAGCTTTAAATCCTGAAAGACCTGTTCTTCGCGGTTCTGCTGAAAACAGTGATATTTTCTTCCAGCACAGAGAGGCTTGTAACAAGTATTACAATGATGCTGTTGCTACTACAGAAATGTATATGAATGCTGTTAACGAGAAGCTTGGCACAGACTATAAGCTCTTCAACTACTACGGTGCTGAGGATGCTGAAAGAGTTATTGTTGCTATGGGTTCTGTTTGTGATACCATTCAGGAAACAGTTGATTTCCTCAATGCACGTGGTGAGAAGGTTGGTATGATTAAGGTTCACCTTTACAGACCATTCTCAGTTAAGCATATGCTTGATGTTATGCCGAAGAGCGTTAAGTCAATTTCAGTTATCGACAGAACTAAGGAGCCGGGTTCACTTGGTGAGCCTTTATTCCTTGATGTTGTTGCTGCTCTTAAAAATTCAGAGTTCGAGAATGTTCCTGTTTACGGCGGCAGATATGGTCTTGGTTCTAAGGATACTCTCCCAGCTCATATTATCTCTGTTTATAATAATATGAATGCAGAAGAGCCAAAGAAGGAATTCACACTCTCAATCCATGATGATATTACAAATCTTTCACTTGATGTTACCGAAACACCTGATACAACTCCTGCAGGTACAACCTCTTGTAAGTTCTGGGGTCTTGGTTCAGACGGTACAGTAGGTGCTAATAAGGATTCTATCAAGATTATCGGTGATAACACTGATATGTTTGCTCAGGGCTACTTCTTCTATGATTCAAAGAAGTCAGGCGGTATTACAGTATCTCACCTTCGTTTCGGTTCTTCACCGATTACTTCAACCTATCTGATTAACAAGGCAAACTTTGTTGCATGTCATAATCCTTCATATGTTACTAAGTATGATATGGTACAGGATATTGTTCCGGGTGGTACCTTCCTCCTTAACTGTATCTGGACTCCTGAGGAGCTTGACAAGCAGCTTCCTGCTAAGATGAAGAAGTATATTGCTGAAAACGATATTCAGTTCTACACAATCAACGGTATCAAGATTGCTGAGGAGGTTGGTCTTCCGGGCAGAGCATCAACAATTCTTCAGTCAGCATTCTTTACCATTTCAAATATTCTCCCTGTTGAGAAGGCAATTGAGCTTATGAAGGCTGCAGTTGTTAAGAAGTTCTCAAAGAAGGGTGAGGCTATTGTTAACGCAAACTGCAACGGTATCGAGAGAGGTTCTAAGGAGCTTGTTAAAATCGATGTTCCTGCTTCATGGAAGGATGCAGTTGATGAGCCGACAGAGCTTGTTGTTCCTACAGAGCGTCCTGAGATGAAGAAATTCGTTAAGGAAATCCTTGATCCTGTCGGAAGATTACATGGTGATGACCTTCCTGTTTCAACATTTGTTGACTGTGCTGACGGTGTTTATCCTCAGGGCTCAGCAGCATTTGAGAAGAGAGGTATTGCTATTACAGTTCCTGAGTGGGAGCCGACTACCTGTGCTCAGTGTAACCTTTGCTCAATGGTTTGCCCTCACGCTGTAATCCGTCCTGTATGTCTTACAAATGATGAGGTTGCTCTTGCTCCTGATGCTCCTATGGTTGACCATAAGAGAGCACCTTACAAGTATGCACTTATCGTTTCAACTCTCGACTGTACAGGCTGCGGCTCTTGTGCTAATGTTTGTCCTACTAAGTCACTTACAATGAAGCCAATTGCTTCACAGATGAAATCTCAGCCTGTATTCGATGCTCTCTGCGACGTTGATGCTAAGCCTGAGGTTGTTAATAACACAACAATCGGTGTTCAGTACAGAAAGCCATACCTTGAGTTCTCAGGTGCTTGTGCAGGCTGTGGTGAAACACCTTACGCAAAGCTTGTTACACAGCTTTACGGTGACAGAATGTATATTGCTAACGCAACAGGCTGTTCATCAATCTGGGGCGGTTCTGCTCCTTCAACTCCTTACACAGTTGACAAGAAGGGTCACGGTCCTGCTTGGTCAAACTCACTGTTTGAGGATAACGCTGAGTTCGGTTACGGTATGATGCTTGCTCAGAAGCAGATTCGTGAAAGACTTGCTATGGATGCTGAGGTTCTTTTGAACACTGCAGTTGCTGCAGAGGCACAGGCTTGGCTTGACACATATGAGGATGCTGCTAAGAATACCGAGGCTGCAGATGCTCTTATCGCAGCATTAAAGGCTAACAGCTTTGAGGGCGAGGCTGCAGATGCTGCTGCTGATTTCCTCAAGGATGCTGATTATGCAGCTAAGAAGTATCAGTTCATCTTTGGCGGTGACGGCTGGGCATACGATATCGGC
>VSOH01000010.1 GCA_009774735.1 Clostridiales bacterium | reverse complement strand
CTATAATTCCCTCATTAAATCAACAACAGCATTAAATTTTTATTTTTATAAAAATTTAATGAAATCTGCTTATATTTGTGGTACAATGTAGAAAAGTAAATATTTCAGTTAGGGAGTGATTAAAATGCCTGATTCAGAAGAATTAGACAAAATTTTAAAAGAACTAAAGCAAAAAGGCGATCCACAGGCACCTATCCCTGCTGATGATAACCAAATCAAAGCAGAAGAGCCTGAAGCTGACGTGCCCGAAGAAACAGTATCGGAAGAGCTATCTTCCGAACAGGCACCGACAGAAAAAATATCAGCGGATTTTAAAATATCCGAACAAAACGACTCACCAAAAATAACAATCAGTGATGAGCCGGAATATGAAGAATACGAGGAAATTAATGTGTCAGATTCAAACAATAACAAAAAGAAAATCATAGCAATCGCTGCTGCGGTGATAGCAGTTATAGCAATAATAGTTGCTGTCATTCTTATCAAAGGCAACAGCAAGGAGCCCGAAACAACTGCTCCGATAAGCACAACAGAGCCTACAACAGCAGCTCCTGTTATCGTAAACAATCCTTTAACTAACGAAGGAAACTATAACCAGAGTGCGGCTAAGGCAAGACCTGCTGCAATAGTAGTTGAAAATGCGGCACAGGCAAGACCGCAGTGGGGAATCAATGATGAAACAAATTCACCCGACATCATTGTTGAGGGTGAGGTTGAAGGCGGAGAAGCCAGAATGCTTTGGCTCTATGCAGACTACACTGCACTTCCCGATCAGATCGGACCTATCAGAAGTGCAAGACCTCCGTTCATTAAATTCAGTGAAATGTTTGATGCAATATTTATTCACTGGGGTCAGAGCTCCAGCAAGGGCAGCTACATAGGTGCAAACACTGTTTTTCAGGAGGATGGAGTTGACCATATCAATCAGATGGCATTCAGCGACAAGGTAGGTCTTTTCGGCAGAGATAAATCAAGAGGTGTATCATCAGAGCACACAGGTGTGATTTATGGTGATAAGCTTGCAGATGCAATTGCTCAGGAGGGCTTCAGAACTGAGGCTAAGGATGGCAGTTATACAAAATTCAATTTCAACAATGAGGACAAAACTGTCAGCGAAACAGTCTGCAGCACAATTGATGTAAGATTTTCAAGCAGGTCCAAAACAAGAACATGGGCATTCAATGACGAGGATAAAATGTATCACTCAAGTGATTACCAGACAGATGTTGCAAGAAAAAATATTCTTGTTTTATATGACAACACAGAGTATGTTGTTAAAGATAACTACAAGGGCAGCGGCAGAAGCGAAACCTACTGTGAATATAAATTAGCAGGCGGAACCGGTAAACTTGCCACAATGGGTACAATCACAGACATAACTTGGTCAGTTGAAAACGGTATGCTTGTGCTTAAAGACAGTCAGGGCAAGGCATTAAGCCTTAACACAGGAAAAACATGGATTGGCTGGGCATCAGCAAACAACGGCGGCAGCGACACCGAATAAAAAAGCGACCTTTGAATAAAACAAAACCTCAGAAATGCAAATTTCTGAGGTTTTGTTTTATCTATTAAAAATATTTTTAACTGTTTTAACGATTTTACCATTTCGGTAATAAACACGCGGAACACGTCTTGCTATTTTACAGGGCAGCTCATAATTGAAGGAATGGGCATGATTTGAAATTTCCTCCATTGTAAGAACAGCATCGCCGTCAGTACCAACGAGCGTTACCTCATCCTCAACCTTAACATCAGGTATATCGGTAACATCAATCATAAACTGGTCCATACACACCCGACCGATAATATTGGCATAATGACCATTAACAATTACTCTGCCGACATTACTTAAACACCTTGGATAACCATCTGCATAGCCGACAGGAACAGTAGCAACAACCGTAGCCTTTTCCGTTACATACGTACCGCCGTAGGATATTTCTCTGCCTGCCTCAAGCTTTTTTACATAGCTGATATGCGTTTTCCATTCCATAGCAGGCTTTAAGGAAAGCCTTGACTTATCAACATCCTCACTTGGATACAGCCCATATGTAACAATACCGGAACGCACCATATCAAAGCAATCATCAATCATCATAATACCTGCAGAATTATTTAGATGTTTAATCGTAATATTCAGCCCTCTGGCACTGAGCATTTTACTGAACTCTTTAAACAGCTCAAGCTGTTTATATGTCTTGGTCAGATCACTTTCGTCTGCAGTTGCAAAATGAGAAAACAAGCCCTCTGCTTTTATATTCGGCAATTCAGTAATTTTTCTGCACATATCGGCATTTTCCTCATTAACCTGAAATCCAATACGGCTCATTCCTGTATCGACACAAAAATGGAATGGAATTATTTTACCCTGCCTTTCAGCCTCGGCAGAAAGAGCAAGAGCGTTTTCATACGTAAAAATCGGTATACGAATATCGTATTTAACAACTGTTTCATACTCGCTTGGTGAAACATAGCCAAGCACCAGCAACGGCTTATCAATACCTGCTTCCACAAGCTCCATTGCCTCATCAACACAGGCAATGCCAAAAAAATCGCACTTATCCTGCAAAAATTTGCTGATTTCAACAGAGCCGTGACCATAGGAATCCGCTTTAACAACAATCAGCAATTTGGATTTATTATCTATTCTTTCAAGAATATTATTAACATTATATTCAATTGCATCTAAATCTACTTTAACATAAGTTCTTTGATACATAAATTACGCCCCATTAAAATATATTAGATATATTTTAATACTATGTGCCGGAAAAGTAAAGGGATAAAAATAAAACTATTATAAACAAAAGAAAGAAGGTCGCAACTGCACTTGCGACCTTCCCCTCTCTGTTATTACAAACCATGGAGGACCATTCAGTACGGAATGGTGCGGCCCATTCCGTATCTTCAAGCTAATTATAGTCAATATTGCACAATTTGTCAATAGATTTGCTGAAATATTTTATTTATTTTAATACGCTTTTGTATATTAAAGCATCGGTAAATTTAGGTAACAAAAAAATTTTTTTAAAGTTCTGTTTTTGGGACAGAAGCACATCAAATAATTTACACCGAACGATTGTTCTGCTACCATAGTAATTGTCCACTCAATATATTTTGAAAGAAGGGTAGCAATGACTATTGATGAATTGGCTCGTGAATACGAGGGACAGCACAAAATCCTGCAGAATAAAATCAAAGGCTTAAAACCATTGCTTTGTATTTATTCAGGCGAGGATTTACTGCTGCTCAGAAAAAGAATTTCAGTTTATTACGATATGGCTTGTGAATGCAAAAGAATTTCAGCTTTGCTTTCCCGCTATTATAATGAAGAGGAGGAAACCGTATGATAAGCTTTGTTGAGGAATATATGTCAGACAAAAATGTTAATAATGATTCGTATGAATGTGATGGTCAGAGAATAATGCTCAAAGCAATGTCAAAGGTGCTTCCGCTTATAATAAAAAACGAACTGACCGACAGGCAGAGCATTTGCCTCAGATTGTTTTATGTACATAACAAATCACAGCTTGAAATAGCCAAAGAGCTAAAGCTGTCACAGCCTACGGTCAGCAGACACATAAGCACTGCAAAGGATATCGTTGCTAAACACCTTAATTACTGCCTTTACACCGTAAATTCGGCGAATGAGCAGTGGCTGAAAATTTAATTCCCAGCCACGCTCTATATAAACAGCGGATAAGGCTCAGGCTGTTTTATAGCCTGTCAGGCACCTGAACTAATCACCGCTGATAAGCAAAGTGCAGATAATAAAAATTAATCTTACACTTTAAAACAACAATAAAAAACGCACCTCTTTATACTATGAGGTGCGCTCTTTTTTGTTAAGAATATTATGAAATTATAAGCCCGATTACAAGCATTATTCCGTAAATAACAGGCTGATGTGCAAGGTATACCCAAAGACTGTTTCTGCCAACAATGCTGAGAAATCGGCTCCTTTTTTTATACGCAGTATCAGGCAATTTCCCCTCGCTTACAGGCTTGCCGAGAAATGCCCCTGTGAAAAACATAAATATCCAAGGGATTAACGGAAAATAGTCTGCACTGTAAAAAACGGCATTATGCAGACCCAGCGGTGCAAACAGATTGTTCTGCATAAGTGATGACGGCAAATCAATAAGTCCGAAGCAAATACTTCCACCGTCGATGCCGTAAAAAAACAAAAACAAAACTGCTGACACAATTGCCCCTGCTTTATAATTAATTTTTTTAATCAGAGGCATTGCAAGTCCTGCTGCTATCATACAAAAACCAAGACAATGCAGAATACCAAAATAAATTTCACATTCAATAAAACCGAAAATCGGCATAATCAGCGCTGTAACAAGCGTTATCATTCCGCTGCACACAAGCACTAAAAAGCCCCTTTTGACCGCATTTCTTGAAAGACCCGTGCACACACCCGAAATAATTATAAATGCTGCCCAGAATACAGGCTGAACAAGGCAAAGTGCATTAAAAATTCTATAACCCCAGTTAAGTCCAAGCACATCACCCACATCAAGGAAGGAATGATGTATGATCATACAGATTATCGCAAAGCCGCGGATTTCATCAAGCAGATGAATTCGTTTCTTCTTTTCTTCCAAAGATATGCCTCCTGTATTTTAATCTAATACATATTGTATCACAATTCTTTTATATTGTATATAATAAAAAAATATGTTATACTATACCAAATAAATTCAAAAGGTGATCGTATGAAGACTTTTTCATCTCTCCCTGTGGGAGAAGCAGTCACAACAGTTAATGACACCAATTGTGCTGCAGCAGTTAAATCAGGAGCATTAGAGGTTTTTGCCACACCAATGATGCTTGCATTAATGGAAGAGGCAACCTGTAATGCAGTTGCTCCGCTGTTAGAGAATGACGAAACCACTGTCGGCACAAAAATTGCCGTTACACACGACAAAGCAAGCGGTATCGGCACCCGAATAACCGCCTTTGCAACCCTCACCGAAGCTGACGGAAGAAGACTTGTTTTTGAGGTTTATGCCAAGGATGACAAGGGCGACATTATCGGTAAGGGCACTGTTGAACGCTTTGTTGTTTACAGTGAAAAATTTATGAATAGGGTTAACGGAAAATGAGATATAATACAGTAATATTTGATTTTGACGGTACCATCTGCGATACAGGGGAAGGTATACTAAAAAGTGCAAAATTTGCACTTGACTATTTCGGCTATAACACGCCTGAGGATTACAGAGAGCTGACCTGTTTTATCGGTCCTCCGCTTCTTATTACATTTCAGGAAAAATTCGGTGCTGACCCTGTTAAGGCTGAAGAGCTTGTAAAAAAATTCCGTGAAAGATACACCAATACAGGTCTTTACGAGAGCTGTCTTTATGACGGTATAATCAGCCTGTTGAAAAAGCTTAAGTCAAACAATATTAAGCTTGGAATTGCTTCCTCAAAGCCACAGCACTACATTGAGGCTCTCCTTGAAAAATTCGGTATCAAATCACTGTTTGACTGTGTATGCGGCGTTTCGTTCAAGGCAGACTGTGAATCAAAGTCCAGCATTATAGGCAGATGCCTTAACGAACTTGGTGCAAACAGCAAAGATGCTGTTATGGTTGGTGACACACATTTTGACATTGATGGTGCCAAGCTCAATCAACTTGACAGCATCGGTGTGTTATGGGGCTACGGCTCAAAATTTGAGTTGATTGAAGCACAGGCAAAATTCATTGCAGAAAAGGTTGACGACATTGAAGCAGTTGCTCTTGGTTTTTTTGAACAGACCGAGGAGGTTAACTGGAAATTCAAGGGAAACATAATCAATGTTCACCATGACAGTATTACATTAGCTGACGGCACACCTGCAATGCGAGAGGTTGTTGACCATCCGGGCGGTGTAGCAATTGTAGGCTTAACCGATAATAACGAGATTTTGCTTGTAAGACAGTTCCGTTATCCTTATAAAGAAACCATTTATGAAATCCCTGCAGGAAAGCTTGAATACGGTGAAAACCCACGTGACGCAGCAATCCGTGAATTCAGTGAGGAATGCGGTGCATCTGCAGAAATATTTGAAAGTCTTGGTGAAATATATCCTACACCCGGCTACTGCGGTGAAATCATAAGAATTTTTTATGCTGCAGAACTTAGCTATGGCGAGCAGCATCTTGATGATGACGAATACCTTGATGTAATAAAAATGCCCTTTGAAGAATGTGTCAGCAGAATCATGAGCGGTGAAATCAAGGATGCAAAAACAATAGCCGGTATACTTAAACTAAAGGAACTCAAAAGATTATGACAGCATATCTTGACAACTCAGCAACAACAAAACCAAGTAAAGCCTGCGTTGATGCAATAAACAAAATGCTTACTGAAAGCTGGGGCAATCCCTCAAGCCTGCACGCTCTCGGTGTAAGCTCTGCAAAAGAAATTATTCTTGCACGCTCTGCTGTTGCAGAAAGCCTTGGTGCTGAAAAAGAGGAAATCTACTTTACATCAGGCGGAACAGAAGCAAATAACCTCGCACTATTCGGTGCTGTAAAGGCTAAAAAAAGACTTGGAAACAGAATTGTTACTACTGCAATCGAACACGAAAGCGTTCTTCAGTCGGCACAGGAGCTTGAAAAGCAAGGCTTTGAAGTCATTTATATTCAGCCGGATAAATACGGCTTTATCAGTGAAGAACAGATCAAAGAAGCTGTCAATGACAAAACGATTCTTGTTTCAATCATGTATATCAACAACGAGGCAGGTTCTGTTATGCCTGTTGAAAAAATCAGGCGTATTGTCACAAAAGCAGGCAGTCCTGCACTGATACATATTGACTGTGTTCAGGCATATGGCAAAATTCCGATAAACGTGAAAAAGCTTGATGCAGACTTAGTTACCGTATCGGCACATAAAATACACGGTCCAAAGGGTGTGGGTGCACTTTATGTGAATAAAGCCGCAAATCTAACAAACCAGAATTTTGCAAGGACCTTTGGCGGTGAACAGGAGCGAAAAGTACGCCCCGGTACAGAAGCTGCACCGCTGATTGCAGGCTTTGCGGCCGCTGTTAAAGAGCTTGATTTGTCAAAACAGCAGAAGGATAAAATAAAAGAGCTTAACGCCTATGCAAAAGCCGGACTAAGCGAAATTGACGGTATTAAATTCAACAGCAGTGAAAACGCATCACCTTATATCATAAACATTTATGTACCCACATTTATGCGCAGCCAGACAATTTTGCAGGAGCTTTCATCAAACTATAATGTTTATGTCAGTAACGGCTCTGCCTGTGCCAAGGGTAAAAAGAGCCACGTGCTCAGCGCAATGGGGCTGTCAAACGAAGCTCTGGACAAAAGCATAAGAATTAGCTTTTCAAGATACAACACAAAGGAAGAGGTTGATTTATTCGTTAACGCACTTAAAGAGCTGATAGAAAAACACCCTCTGTAAGGATAAAACTATGAAAGAAATTATACTTGTTAAAAACGGTGAGCTTGCACTCAAAGGACTTAACAGAAGCTCATTTGAGGACATTCTCATAAAGAATATGAAAAGAAGACTCAATGACCTCGGTAAATTTGAGTTTACAAAAAGCCAGTCAACAATTATGGTGGACCCGATTGACGACGATATTGACCTTGATGATGCAGTTGATGTTGTTTCAAGGGTTTTCGGCATTGCGGCACTGTCACGTGCCTGCGTTTGCGAAAAGAATTTTGAGGACATCAAAACAACTGCACTCAATTATCTGAGCGAGGAGCTTGAGGATGCCAAAACCTTTAAGGTTGAGGCAAAGCGCAGCGACAAAAAATTCCCTATGAAATCACCTGAAATATGCAGAGAGCTTGGTGGATTTCTTTTGTCAAAATTTCACAATCTCAGTGTAGATGTTCATAATCCTGATATAATCGTTACTGTTGAGGTAAGGGACAAATATGCATTTGTAAGAGGTAATAATATCAAGGGTGCAGGCGGTATGCCCACAGGCACCAGCGGCAGAGCAGGCATCTTAATCAGCGGCGGAATCGACTCTCCTGTTGCTGCATATATGATGGCAAAACGCGGTATTGAGCTGTGTGCAATTCATTTTGCTTCACCGCCGTACACCTCAGAGCTTGCTGAAATGAAGGTTATGGAGCTTCTTAAAAAGGTTGCTCGTTACTCAGGTGTTATCACCACATATGTTGTGCCGTTCACAAAAATTCAGGAGGCAATCCGTGACCTTTGCCCTGAGGAATATTTTACAATAATTATGCGCAGAATTATGATGATGATAAGCGAAAAGCTTGCTGTTCACCAAAACTGCTATGCACTGATTACAGGTGAAAGTGTGGGACAGGTAGCAAGCCAGACTATGTATGCCCTTGCCTGCACAGACTGTGCAGTGAATATGCCTGTATTCAGACCTTGTATCGGGATGGATAAGGAGGAAATCATTTCAATATCACGCAAGATTGATACTTTCCAGACATCTATTCAGCCATACGAGGACTGCTGCACTGTATTCACACCAAAGCACCCCAAAACCAAACCGCACCTTGATGATGTAATCAAGGCTGAGGCTAACATCGAAAACCTTGAAGAACTGATGAACGAAGCAATTCAAAATGTGAAAAAGGTGATTATAAAATAATGAGTGATAATAACAATAATAACACCATTGATGAAATTTTAAGCGACTATAAAAACCAGAAGGAGCAAAGGGACATCCGTGAGATAGAACCTCTTGAGCCACCAAAAAGACGTGAAGAGCTGATTGACTTTTCCGCAGACAACATTGAGGACGCACCTGCGAAAAAGACAAAGCAGAAAAAAGAGCGTCCCCAAAAAACACCTGAAGAAAAAGCAGAGCTGAAAGCTAAGAGAAATGAGAAAACCAAAAAAATCATTAAAGCTGTTTTCAGCAAAAAGGTCATTCTTCCCATACTCGCTGCAGCAATAGCTGTCGGAGCAGGCTTTGGTATAAAATACGCTGTTGACTACTCCTAAACTGCTTATCTTAAGCCCTATACAGAAAAGTATCCTGATGTTGAATTTCCGAGCGGAATACTTGAAAAGTATTGCGACACCTACGGCTCCAACCCTGATGCTGTCGGTCATATCGCAATCAGCGACGTCGGCATTGATATGCTTGTTGACAAAAGTATATCCGCACCTGTGACCGATGGGGCAGTAACTGCAAACTATGTTGTTTATCTTGAGGACAACAAGCTTGAAGAGCATTATAAAAACGCGGATGCCTATAACAGCTCATCAAAATCAGTTACTTATACCAACTGGCTTCAGGACTATAACTTTCAGGTGCTCGGTGCATTTTATACCAACACGGATGAAAAAGACGATGACGGCTATATTTTTCCATATAATGTAACGGAAAAAATGACATTTGAAAGTACAAACCAATATCTTGACAGAATAAAAAGCAGACTCATTTATAATGTATCCGGAATAAAGCCGCAAAGAAGTGACACCTTTTTAACACTGTCCTGCCCGACCGATTACAAAGACGGATACAGATTTGTTGTAATCTGCAAGGCTGTTGATGAAATTGACAGCACTGCACAGGCAAAGGATAAGAACACAAAAGATGTACGTAAAACTGCCAGTGAATATAAAAACGAAAATGATAATCAGTTCCGCTTTTCAAGTCACTGGTATCCTGAAATTGTACTGATGAATGATGATGGTACAGAATCAACGGTTCAGAAAACAATTGATGATTACAAAAAAACTAAATAATTACACAAAAAATGCAGTACGTTATGTACTGCATTTTTATTTAACAAGATTATCTTAAAGTAACAACAGATTTGACACCGCTGTTCCAGCTTGAATAGAAGGTACCGTTGCCGATTTTCTTGTAAGTTCTTACCCTTACATAATATCTTGTATTACCGGCTCTTCCCTTACTTGTATAGCTTGTGGTATTCGGATTTGCAATTGTAATTGTTGCAGCATTTGAGAAATCTCTCTTTGTTGCATACTGAATCTGATAACCTGTTGTCTGGCTTGCCTGCTTATTCCACTTAATGGTAAAGCCCCTTGATATTGCTTTAAAGCCGCCCTTATTGCTTGGCACAAACTCCGTTGGCTTTGGATTGATATAGTACGGGAAGGTCTTTGTTCCGCTGTAATTGCCAATTAATTTAACCGTTACAGTATAACGTCCTACATTCTTTGAATTAAAGTTTGAATAGCTTACAGTAAAATCTTTTTTGTAGGTCAGTGCCTTGCCCTTGCTGTCGGTTACAGTTATTGACGGTCTTTGTACAGTTCCGTTTGTTGTAATCACATTTCTGTTCAGCTTGATTGTTTTTGCATAATTGATTGTTGTTGTTTTTGACACCTTACCACAGACGGAGCATTTGCTCTCAATCTTTCCGTTTTTAGATAAGGTTGCTTTCGTTACAACATTTTTATATGTATGCCCTGTTTTTGCAATAGTTTCTGTTTTTGTTTCACCGCAAACGGAGCAGGTATAGGTTTTAATTCCTGTTGCTTTGCAGGTTGCTTTTTTTGTTACCTTACCATTTCCGAAATTGTGCCTGCACTGTGCACCAATCACTTCAAATCTGATATTAAGTGCTTCAGCATACCTTTGTGCAGTAGAATTATCATAGCCGGCAATTGTAAGCCTTTCTGTATCGGTAACCATTGTAAGCTGCTCAGGCAGAGAAAGCTTGGGATTTAAGATTGTTATTTTTTCAACGGCTGATTTTTCACCTGTGAACACTTCATCACCTAACACGGTAACACTTTCGGGAATAACAACCTCTTTCAGATTAACACAATTAACCGCAGCCTTGTCAACAATTGTTTTTACGGTGTTCGGAATTTCAAGCTGAGTGGTACTGCCTGCCGCAGGCACAAGATAAAGTGTTTCCTTACTTTTATCAAAAAGCATACCATTCACATCGGTAAAGCTTTTATTATTCTTGTCAACAAAAACACCCTTGAAGTCTACACCGTTTGTTCTGAAAGCACCAGCACCTATGGTTTCAACAGATGCCGGAAGATTAACTGACTTAAGAAGAATACTGCCTGAAAACGCATTTCTTCCGATGCTTTTTACGGTATTCGGAATTGAAACATTCTCAAGTCTGAGCATACCTGCAAAGGCACTGTTGCCGATATGTGTAATATCTTCACCGATTATTACATCCGTTATATTGTACACCGAACCGCCTGCCCATGGCGAAACAGTATAATCCTTCATTGCTCCGCTGCCTGATAGAGTCAGAGTGTTCTGGCTTGCACTGTACTTAGCAACAACATTTCCTCCTTTATCTCCGCAGTTTATGCTGCTGTCTGCAAACACAATTGTATTTACACTGAAAACAGCACTGATTATCATGAATACTGACAATGTCAGTGATAAAAATCTTTTCATCAAATCATCCCTTTTAAAAAATCTTGTACATCCATTATACAAAATAAGACGGTGAAGGTCAACACCTTCGCCGTCTTACTATAATTTGTTAAATATTATTCAGCATTTTTTCTTCTTGCTGCAAGCTCTGAAGCAATCTTAGCTTTCTTCTCACCAACAACATCATATTTGAAGATTGGGAAAATCGAAAGAAGTGCAAGAATACCGGGAACAACTGTATAGGCAAAGAACACCAGGTCCTTTGTACCAAGGTCAAAGCCTGTAGCTGCACCATTTGCAATCTGAGTTACCGTATCTGAATAGCCCGAAACCTGAATAAATACAAGACCAAGAGCAGTACCAAGTGCAAGACAAACCTTGATTGTTAAGGTAAGGATTGAATAGGCAGCACCCTCCATTCTCTTGCCTGTTTCATACTCATAATAGTCAACACAGTCAGCAGTCATAATCATCGGCATAAGTGTTACTGCACCAAACTGTAAACCGATTAAGAACAGTGACAGATAGAACAGTACCATAAGCACCTTATTTTCAGGACTGATGAAATAGAAATGACCAATAATAAATGACAATACCGATACTGCAAAGCCGTAAACAGAAAGCAAAATATATGTCTTTTTCTCACCCATTTTCTTAATAAGAACCGGGCAGAGAGCCATACTTATCATTGAGCCTACTGCAGTTACAATACCGAGAACTGCAACAAGATTCTGTGAACCAAGAATAATATTAGCAGCCTGTACCTGAATACCCATTGCCATCTGTCTTCCAAAGCCGAGGAAATATGAAACAATTACGAGCATAAACGGCTTGTTGTTCTTAAGTGCACCAATCATATCCTTGAATGTGGTTTTTTCCGACGCAACATAAGCAACACGCTCTTTATTAAGCATGGGAATAAGTGCAAACAATACACAGCCAAGCACTGCTGTTAAAAGAGCAGTGAAAAAGTACTCGCTCGAAATCATTGGTGTATCCGTTTCACCACTGGCAACGAATACCTTTGAACCATTCGGAATAATTAAGCATACAATCGGAACAATTACTACACAGGCAGAAAATCCAACCTGCTTAAAGGTGTTAGAAATTGAAACGACATTTGTTCTTTCTGTCGGGTTTGGAGTAAGTACTGATGCAATACCCTGTGACGGAACATCACCCAAGGTCATTGCCAGTGACCAAATCAGATATGTAACAAAAATCCACACATAAAGACCAACACCTGTAAAAGGAACCTTTAAGAACACAACTGCTGTCATAACAAGCAGAGGTGCAAGTGAATACATAATCATTGATTTGAATTTGCCGTTTTTGCTTTTTGAGCGGTCAATCATATTACCTACAATAGGATCAAACACTGCCGAAACAATTTTTGCAATCAAAATCAAAATACCGACAACGGCAATATCAGCACCGAGAATTGATGAATCAAATTCTGCCTGATAGGAATTGAGCAGACCTACAATTGCCTGAAAACCAAAAAGTCCCAGTGAATAAGCCGCAATTTCCTTGAAATTCATATGCTTTTGCTTAGTAATATCCTGTGCCATAAATCTCTCCCCAAAATACGTTTAAAGCAAAAGGGCGAAAATGTCTCTTTACAGACATCCTCGTCCCTGCCTATAAACTGAAATCAGTCTTTAAATACCTCATTGAATAAGTCAATATCTGCAACCTTCATTACAAATGAGAACAGCTCACTGCCCTTAACAGGAAGCATTCTGTTGAATATTGACATTGCGTGAGCATCAAGTCCGTGAATCATAAGCGGACACTTGTGCTCAATACCAAACATAATCATCTTAACCATACGGTCACAGTCAGTTGAAATCATATCCATAACCTTCTGACCCTTACCGCCGTCATTCTTCTGGTCACGGAAAATGTCTGTCTTAGTAAAGCCCGGACAAACCAAACCTACATACATTTTTCCCTTGAACTCAACTCTGAGCGCTTCGGTAAAGCCCTTTAATGCTGCCTTTGAAGCACTGTACATTGATGTGCCTGCGAGAGTCATTAATGCAGCAGATGAGTCAATATTAATGATAGCCGGATTTTCCTGCTGAAGAAGAACAGGTAAAAATGTCTTTACACCATATACGCAGGAGAAGAAGTTGATATTCATAGCTCTCTCGATCTCGTCATATGAATATCTGTCAAATCTCTTGAACTTTGGAAGAATACCTGCATTGTTGATGAGAACTGAAGGAACAATTCCCTCTTCCTCTAACTCTTTAGCAAAATTCTCCCAGTTTTCCTTAACTGATACATCAAAAAGCTTATAAGAAAACTGCTCTGCATATGTTGGACCAAGTTCCTCAATGAAAGCAAGCATCTTAGCTTCACTTCTTGCAACACCCACTACCTGACAGCCGTGCTTCTTGATAAGGGTTGCTGCAATTCCTGCACCCATACCACCGGATGCACCTGTTACAATAACGGTTTTTCCTGAAAGCCAGTCACCATTACAGCATTTACAATTGCTCATAATATATCCTCCTAAAAGTAAGTATCATATTCCCATATATTATACAATACTAAAATTAAATTTACAATATTTATTTTTTATTTAACCATTTTTTTCGTGTTCAACCTGTTTGCAAATCAGTTTCATTGTTTTTTTAGTATTATTCAACAAATTATTATCTTGTTTTTTATAACAAATGCCGAATATTGTGCATATTGTTGAAAAGTGTTCTTTATTGTGATATGATTATTTTATATGATATTCTACGAAAAGAGCATCGAGTTATGGACAGAAGAATAAAAAGAACAAAAGCCGCTGTTTTTAATGCAATGCTTGACCTGATGGTCGAGAAAGATGCAGGAAAAATCACAGTGTTGGAGCTGTGTAAGAGAGCGGATATTAACAAAAGCACCTTCTATTTGCATTACAAAAGCATGGAGGATTGCCTTGAAAGCTGTTTCCAGATAATTATGAACGGCGTTGTTGATATATCCAAGCTTGTGAATTACAGCGAAATCGGCAAAAATCCAAAAATATTTGTGGACAGAGTAATTGATGAGGTTGAAAAAAGTTCCGAATATCTTTGCAAATTCAAAGCAAGCACCATCTGCGGTCCGTCAATTAAAATGCTTAAGCAAAATCTTGTTGAAAATATTGCAGAACACAATGGTTTCAATAAAGAAAACAATTATTACGAATACGCAAATATTACATTCGCCGTAGGCGGATTGATAGATTTGCTTATTGAAATGATTCCGAATCTGAACAAAGAGCTTTTAAGCAAAGCAATGTGCACAATGCTTCAGTCGTATAACAATTAAAATATTAAACAGCACCCCGAATCGGAGTGCTGTTTTTTCGCTATAATATCAGCACCCGAAGATTAACCTTCAGGTGCTTGTTTTTTATATTTATTATGCAAGGAATAATGCTGAAATGTCAATATTTGTATCATCAACATACCAGCTGTTACCGATTTTTACAACATAAAGCTCCTGTGTTGCAACAACCGTACCATCGTCAAGAGTTACATCAACAATTGCCTTTGCAACTGAATCAATATTCTCTGAACAATCAAGCTTTGCAAACGCATCAATCATATCAGATTTCTTTGTATCTTTTTTATCAGCATCAACAAGACCATACTGGTCAGCCTTTGCTGCACCTGACTCTGCTACAGGTTTAATTCTTGCGGAATATTCCTCAACATAAGCCTTTGCTTCATCCGCTGAAAGCTCATTGCACTCTTTGACTGTTGTGGTGAACTTATAGTCCTTACCAAACTTCTCCTGATAAACACCTGTTGATTCTTCCTGAATAACAGTCTTTTCATCCTGAGCGAGCTTTCTTTCAGTACCGGTTAAAGATTTGCCGTAACGATCAACATTTGACTCAAACGCACCGAACATAAATTCAGTGTCCATGTATTCGTCACCGTAAACAGCATTTCTAACCTCGCTGAGCTTAGCAAAATAGTTATTGTAAAACTCATCATAATTGTCAAGACCGCAAGTGCTGAGAAGTTCAACATAGTAATCATACATTGTGTTGTACACTTCGTCAATTGCAGCAGCCTCTTTGTCATTACCTGTGCCGACAAAATCAGCCTGCTTAACATCATCACTGTCATTAACGTATGGCAGCATATAAGCATTAATTACAAAATCACCATATTTCTGATTCTTTGAAACCAGTGTATTTTTGTAAGCGTTATATCCATCACCTGTCTGAACTACAGTATCCGTATAAAACTGTGCAACCTTCTCAGGTGAAAAAGCAGTGTATCTTATTGCGAAAGCAAAAATTGTCATCAGAACAAGAACAACAGCAACTGTTACACAGGCAATAATTGAGTAAGCTCCGGTCTTAAAGCCCTTTTTCTCTTTTGTTTCAGCCATTTTCACTTACCCCCTTACTCTGCATTTTCACTGATGCTGACATCTTCTGTTTCATCAGTTTCTTCAGTATTTGCAGCCGCTCTTCTTTCTGCAAGTGCAGCAGTAATTCTGTCCTTCTTTTCGCCTACCATATCATAGAAGAAAATCGGAACAGCCTGTAAAAGAACGAAAGCTGCAGGAATAATGGTATAAATAGCAAGGAACTTCATCAATACGTCATTGGTCTGGTCTGCATATGCAATATTTGTACTCTGTGAGAACTGATAGCCGCTCCATGTGTAAACAAGCATAGGTGCAAGCCACTTAGTACCTGCAGATGCAATCTTTGAAAACAAGCCATAGCCGGCATAAGCAAGACCTTCCTGTCTCTTGCCTGTTTTATATTCCATTTCGTCAATACAGTCAGCAATCATAATATTAGGTGTAACATTTGTGTTACCATGCTGAATACCGCAGAAGAAATTGAGAATGAGGAACGGAACAATAAGTGTTGAGTTAAAGCCGATTCCCTTTGACATAAAGAACAAAATAGCCATTGATGAGAAACCGTATACGCAGAAAAGAATAAATGTTTTCTTTGTAGAGAATTTCTTGAGAACAAGGTTAACAAGAAGTGTACCTACTGCTGTACCGATACCCATCGGAAGCATAAGTGCAAGCTTTAAGCCCTTTGAACCAAGAAGATAAACTGCTATGTAAAGTGATACTGTACCGTAAACACCACGGCCAAAGCCAAAGAGCTTTGTAAGTGAAACCATAAGAAGGTTTTTGTTTGTAAATACAAGCTTGATTGATTCTGCAAGTGATACCTTTTCTGTTGTGTAAGGTACACGCTCTTTGTTGTTAGCAAAGAAAATCATTACAAAAATCATCATACCAAGTGCACATACTGCAGTTGAAATGATAAGGTCAATACCCTGACCCTCAGCATTCTTATACTGCTGCTGACCCATTGCTGCTTTCATAATTGCAGGAACTGCAATGATTACAACCTGACCGCCGCTCTGACCTACAGAACGAAGGAAGGATGCGATTGAAATAGCACTTGATCTTTCCTTCGGATTTGGTGAACAAAGTGCACCAAAACAGTTTGAAGGTGACTCAACCGCACAGGAAATTGCGGTATACAGTGCATAAATAACAAACATCCAGATTGTAGCAACTGTGAATGATGATGTGTTCGGAGCAATGAAAACAAGCATTGAAATAATAGCAAGCGGAATTGCACCGAAGCCTACCCAAGGCTTAACTTTACCGAGCTTGGTTCTTGTTCTGTCAACAAGCATACCGATAACAAGCTCGCAAACAGCGCCGACTACACCGGCAACACCGAATACGGATGATACAATTGTAGCAAGCTGAGCTGAATCAAAGCCCTGTCCTTTAAACGCGAAGTCTGCAAAGAAAGTCATAGTATAGTCCGGCATCCATCCTGTAAGCAGGGCAACACCGAATAGACCTATACCGAAGGTAACAATCTCTGATGGCTTCATGTACTTTTTCTCTGCAGGAGCGGTAGAAGCTGCTGCAGCGGCTTTAGTTTTTGCCATAAGAAAACCCCTCTTTGTTAAAATTTTTAACCTATTATATCACTATCAATCCGAGAAAACAATAGAAAATTTTACTTTTATTTAACAGGCATATAATATTTAAT
>VSOH01000001.1 GCA_009774735.1 Clostridiales bacterium | reverse complement strand
TGTTCTTTCTGTCGGTCCCTCAAGGAATGATGCATCACCATTATATGCGTGATAGTTTAATTTGATGAAGTTTGATACATTGATTTCATTGCACCAAACACCTTCTCTGAAATTTCTCCATGCTTCCATAAATAAATCCTCCAAAATATATTTACAATAATTTAATGCTGAACTACATAGCACTCTCTGCCCGGCTCGTGATAAATACCTATGCAATTAGCACATTTTCCATGCTTGCAGTGCCTGCACTTGCTTTTGCCGCACTGACCGCAGCAATAGCCTGAATTTTCACAAAGCTCATATTCACCGCCGTTTACCCTTAATTCCTTATTGCATAGTATAGAATCGGAAATTTTATACCTTGCATTTTCGTAAATTGAGGTTATTGTTGTTCTTGCCACCTGCATCTGTTTGGCACACGCCTGCTGAGTCAAGCCCTTAAAATCAATAAGCCGAACTGTTTCAAGCTCATCGACTGTAATTTCAACAACATCCTTTGCGTTTTCTTCGGAATTGAAAGATTTGATTTCAGGTGCCTTGCATATTCGCTTATGCTTTCTGGGACGTGCCATAATCATCACCCTTTATTATCGTTTCAACACCTTTGATTATACATGATTATTGACATATGTCAATAACAAATAGACAAATAGCATAGATTTTTTCTTTTTTCAGCACAATATATAAAACGCAAAAACATCAATGAATATTTTTTGTGCAATTGGCAAAAACAATATTGAAAGGTTGTGATATTATGGATAAAACCGGCAAAGACGGCGATACTGTCAAGCTTCTGAAAGAATGTGATTCCGGCATTAAAATGGGAATTTCTGCTATTGATGACGTTATTGATGATGTCGAAAGCGCGGAATTCAAGGCTCTGCTTCGTGACAGCAAGGCGGAACACGAAAGGCTCAAGAGTGAAATTACAGGTCTTTTAAACCAGCATAATGATGAAGGCAAGGACCCCAATCCTATGGCAAAGGGAATGTCATGGATTAAAACCAATATGAAAATTGCGATGGACAGAGATGATACAACTGTTGCCGATTTAATTACCGACGGCTGTAACATGGGTGTTAAATCTCTGAGCCGATACCTTAATCAATATAAATCAGCAGATACAAAATCGCGTGACATCACAGGCAGACTTGTCAGAATAGAGGACAGACTTGTTACTGATGTAAGACAATTTTTATAAAAATAAAAAGACATTTCGCTAACAAAAGAGGCGAAATGTCTTTCCTTTTATTTTGTAATGTTATCCGTTGTGATTAAGGTTACACCCTCTGCGGCAAGCTTATCAAGCGTATCCGTGTCATCAATTGTCCATGCGCCAACCTCTAAGCCCTTTTCGATACACTTTTTAATCATACCGTTTTCAAAATTTGCTTCCTTATTACCATTGAAATCAATACCGCAGTTATCCAAAGAAAGAGCAAGCTCAATATCCTCATCACTGATTTCCTGTGTTAAGAAGTAAACAGGAGCATCCGTAAGTGCTCTGATTTTTTCAAGATTTTCAAAATGGAAAGAAATATAAACAGCCTCAACACCATACTGCTCAACAAGGTCAATAATTTCGCTGTAATGCTCTGTATTATTTTTACCCTTAAGCTCAATAACGGCAGCCATACCATAATCCTTACAGATTTTGAGATAATCCTCAAGCGAGCAGAAGCTGAGGTCAGGATAATTTTCAACATTAACACCATTGTCAACCCTCTGCTCCATAAGCTCCTCATAGGTTGATTTTTCAACAAATGCAGACTTATCCATCATTCGATATGTATGAGAATCATGTGAAACAATCCAAATACCATCCTTGGTTCTGTAAATATCACATTCTGCACCCCAATAGCCGTGCTTGCCCGCCTCTTCAAATGCAGGAGCAGTATTTTCAGGTGCTACACTCCTCATACCTCTGTGTGCAATAAGCGTGACATTCTGATTCGTCTGAAGAACTGAATAATCTGCTGTTTTGCAATACCAGTCCAGAGCACTTACACCGGCGATAACCGCCAGCACAATCAGTGTCAAAAGAACCGACACAACAATAACTGCTATCTTTTTCTTCTTAGACCACTTTTTTCCTTCGGCTGCATTACTCATTTAATTTTCCCCCTCATTATTTTCCGGAAATTTGATTACCTTACTGTCATTCGTGCAGAACCTGCCGCTGCTGTCCCATTCTCCACTGACACCCTTTGCCTTTGCACCAATGCAGAAATGAAGTTGAGCAACGCCAAAGCTGATACTTTTATCACTGTACGGTTCGTCAACATAACCGGATATTACACCATTTTCATACTTAAAATGAACCGGTCTGCTGTTTGTAGCTGACGGAGCTTTTTCAACCAGCTTCATGGCATATTCATAATAGGATGGCAGTTTTTCATCACACACAACAAACATTTTCTGATACGGCTTATTCCGCTTGTGCGTAATATTATACATTATTTTCTCTTTCCGGCTGAGCTTCGGCTTGACATTGCCGATAACGATTACGCCATAAAGTCTTGTTTCCTTTGGTATTTTAACCATTTCAAGGATTTTATTTTCATTATAGGTGCCTGTCACCCAGCAGGTACCCAATCCATGGTAGGTACATTCAAGCACAATCATTTCGCCGAAATAGCCTGATTTAACACGCATTTTTTCCGAATCATCACCACAGATTGCTATCAAAGAAAATTTACCTGTAAAAATCGTGAAGGCAGATGAACCGTCATCAACAAATCTGAAATCAAGCCCTGCGTTTTTATTAACAATATCCACCAGATTTTTAATAACCGCCTTTGTACTGTCATCAAGTCCCACAGAGCGGTACGTACGCCTTGAACGGCGCATTTCTATGGCTTTGATATATTCATCGTTCGTCATATTTTATCTTCCTTAATTTTTATATAACATATTATACTATATTTATATGTCAAATTCAACATTGTAATTTTTAATCCATACATAAATCTGGAAAATATATGCAAGAACCTGAGGTGCTGCCATTAGCTGACCATACCACGGCTCTGTCATACTATCCGGATTTTCCATAAGATTGAACACAGCATCTTTATTAAGCATTTCACCGAGAGGGCAGGTTTTATCATTAAGTGCTGCTGCTGCAAGCTCAGATACAGCCTTAAGATAAACAGGATTATGCGTCTTTGGATAGGGACTCTTTTTGCGCCATACGATTTCTTCGGGCAAATCATTTTCAAAGGCTTTGCGCAGAATACCCTTTTCTCTGCCGTCAAGAGCTTTTATTTCCCAAGGCATATTATAGGCATATTCAACAAGCCTGTAATCGCAGAACGGAACACGCACCTCTAACGATGATTCCATACTCATAACATCCTTGCGATACAGAAGTGTCTGCATAAACCATTTAAGGTTGAGAATGAACATTTCTCTCATTCTTTTTTCAAGCACACTGTCGCTTTCAAGAAAAGATACCTGTGAAATTGTACTGTCATAAGCACTTTTCAGATACTCCTCGCCGTATGGCAAAAAGCCATCTCTTAAAATACTGCGTCTTGCAGCAGTCGATCTTGACCACGGAAAAACCTCTTCAAACAGAATTTCCTTTCTGTGATACCATGGATAGCCGCCGAAAATTTCATCAGCACATTCACCTGACAGACAGACGGTGAAATCCTTTTTTACCTCCCTGCAGAACAGAAGCAGTGAGGAATCCACATCTGCAAATGCAGGCAGTCCTCTTGCAATTGCAGCTTCCCCGAGAGCTTTTGCCACATCATTATTATCAAGAACAACATTATGGTGAACGGAGTGAATATAATCGCTTATCAAACCGATATAATCACTGTCCTTGTTCGGCTGAAAAAGGCTCTTTTTAAAATAGATATCATTGTCTACATAATCAACAGAAAATGTATTAAGCTGCTCTCCCCTGCTCTGGTAATGATCAGAAGCAACCTTCGATATAATTGAAGAATCAAGACCGCCGCTTAAAAAGGTTGCAAGCGGAACATCGGAAACAAGCTGACGCTCAATTGAATCCTTAACAAGAGAATAGGTATGTTCTATTGCCTGCTCTCTGCTTTCGGTGTTAACGGCAGCAGTTAGCCTCCAATATGAATTTATTTCAATATTTCCGTTTTTAACAGTCATATAGCTGGCAGGAGGCAGTTCCTTAATATCTTTGAAAATTCCGTTTCCTATTGTTTTTGCAGGACCAAGCATAAATATTTCATTCAGTCCGTTCTCATCCACCACAGGCTTAATATCAGGCACACACAGCAGAGTGCTTATTCTGCTGGCAAAGGCAAACTGCTTTGGCTTTGAAGAATAATAAAGAGGCTTTACACCGATTCTGTCACGGGCAATAAAAAGACTTTTGTCCTTTTCATTGTAAACAGCATAGGCAAAAATACCATTGAGCTTTTTAACACTGCTTTCACCCCATTTGTCAAACGCTTTTAATACAACCTCCGTATCACAATGCGTATCAAAGGTATAACCAAAGGATTTGAGCATATCCCTGACCTCATCAGTATTGTATAGCTCACCGTTATAAGCGATAATATAATTTCCAAAGCGCATCGGCTGAGCACCTTTTTCAACATCAATAACCGCAAGCCTTCTGTGTATCAAAGCGATATTACGGTCAACATATTCACCTTTTCCGTCAGGTCCCCTCATTTTAAGTGATAAGCTCATTTTTTCAATAACAGGCTTTTCAGCCCTCAAATCTATGGAAGAAGATAAAATTCCTGCTATTCCGCACATATATAAATCACCTCAGCTTACTATATGTATTTTGTGAGAAATAGTGACAAAAAATCAAAATGTTAACTTCAGTTGACAAAATTTCCATTGAAAATTGCTGGAAAGCAACTACCGGATGTGGTATATTTGTGTTGAGGTGATAAAATGACATTAGGAAACAGACTTTACGAAATGAGAAAGGAAAAGGGTCTGTCACAGGAAAAGACAGCAGAGGTACTCGGTGTAACAAGACAGACAATATCAAAATGGGAAACAGATCAGTCAACTCCTGATTTTGACAAAATACTGCCTTTGTGTGAGCTCTATGGTATCAGCACAGAGGAGCTGCTGACAGGAAAGAAACAGGAAACCGATAATACAGATAATATAAACAGCAGCAATGACAGTTCAGAAAACAATGAGTATAATTATGATAACAGATATAACTATTATGGTGATACTGTACAGAATGATAATAACAGCAATGAGATAAACGAAAAAACAGCAAACGGCAGAAAAAGATTTGCAATACTTACATCAATAGCAGTTTGTATGTATATACTTTCAGTAGTGCCGCCGATTATTTTCGATGGAAGCGATGCATCAACAGCCTGTTTTTTTGTTATAATCGCACTGGCGACTATGCTGATTGTTTTCGGTGCCCTGTCAAAACCGAAAAAGCACGGAAATGACGAATTTGCAAATGTTATGACAGGCCAGAAAAAAATGTATAAACAGATAACAGGTATTTTGTCAGGCATTACACTTTGCATTTATCTGATCATCAGCTTTTTAACAAATGATTGGCACATAACCTGGCTTATATGGGTAATATATGGTATAATATGTAAAATCATAGATTTGATACTTACACTTAAGGAGAGTGAAAAGAATGTCGAAAAATAACAGAGGATTACTTATAACACTTATTGTTCTGCTCAGCATTATTGCTCTGCTGCTTTCAGGTATATTTACATTTTCTTTAATCTCGGGAACACATTCGCTCGGATCATTTATTTCTATGAAAACACAAACTTTTTTTGATCAGAGCTACAATGCAGATGAAATAAAAAACATTACAATCGACAGCAATGCAGGCGACATAACCGTTAAAAGCAGTAATGACGGCAAAATAAGACTTACCGCAAACGGATTAAACGATGATCATTTCAGTGCTGAAACTGATGGCAGCACACTCAGCATATCAAGCAAAGAGCTGAAAGGAAAATACAGGTTTTTCCCATTCGGTGCATTAAAAGAAGGTACTGATATTGTACTCTATGTTCCGCAAAAGCTTGATTCAATAAATATAACATCAAACTTCGGCAATGTTGATATTGAGGATTATATTGTTACAAGCCTTACAATTAATAATGATATGGGAAATATTGATGCCGAATTTCTTGGAGGTTCATTTGACCTGAACACCAATATGGGCAATATTGACATTGAAAAAATTGATATAACCTCAAATTCAAAGGCTGTAACCAATATGGGTGACATTGACATTGAAAGAACAAATGAGGTAAATATTTATGCAAATACCTCTATGGGTGACTGTGATGTCAAGAAAAACACGCCGACTGCCTCGGTTATTTTAACTGCCCAAACAGATATGGGCAATATTGAAATCAATGATTAACAATTACTGCCGCATTATAAAACCATAAAATTTGTGTATTTTGACTAAATTAATGCCAATATTTTTTACACCATCTTTTATTGAAAAATGTGTTATGCTATTGTAAAATAGAATCAAAGATATGAAAGGCTGTGAGAACAACATGGATAAACCTGTTTACACAATTACTTCACACAGAGATGAAAGGGTGTTCATTCACGCAATGCCCGGTCACTATATTTCGGCATCAAGCCACATAAATTATTACATAGGCACATCCGACATCAAGCACAATCACGATGTTTCGGTTGATGCGGCAATGCTGCTTGCCCAGTATTATAATGAAAGAAGCATTAAGGTGGATACTGTTCTGTGCCTTTATGAAACACAGGCACTGGGAGCATATCTTGCCCACGAGCTGTCAAGACCGAATATGCTTAATCCAAATCCCGAAAACAAGGTTTATGTGCTTGGCTCTGAATACGACTCAGCAGGCAACCTGATTTTCCGTGACAATTTGAAGAAGCTGATAAGCTCTAAAGATGTTGTTATTTTAATTTCCTGTATCACCAGCGGTAAAACTGTAGAAAGGGCAATTGAAAGCATTTCATACTATGGCGGAAGAGTTGTTGGTATTTCATCCGTCTTCTCTGCTATTGATAAGGTTGAGGATATGGAAATCAATACAATTTTCAATAAAGACGATGTTCCCGGCTATGCAGCATACACACCCCATAACTGCCCCCATTGTGCAGCAGGTGAAAAGGTTGATGCAATTGCGAACGGCTACGGTTATTCCCTTCTTTAATTCGCTCTTGACAAATATTTTTTATTTGTTATAATATTTATACAACTTAATAGTACCCATTTAAAGGCAATGAAGCAGAAAAAGACCTTATAAATTTCGTTTCAGAGAGTTGACGGTTGGTGAAAGTCAATACAGATTATTTGGTGCATAGCTCTCTGCAGAGCCGCTGTTTTGAATAGAAATGAATAGGAACAGCCGTGTTGTTACGTTACAAACAAAGGCATTGATTGATGCTAAAGGGCAATTTATTTGCTGAAATAGGGTGGTACCACGTATAATTATTACGTCCCTATACATTACTGTATAGGGGCTTATTTTTTGTTCCTATACATAGGCAAAGACAACCAAATTAAAACACGATTTAAAATGACTGATTTGCCCTTTACCTGTGTTAAAAATGCTCGGAATACGCAAGTATTCCTGTGCTTTTTGCCTTGCTAAAGAATAAATTAGTACATTTTAAATTGCTTCGCACCAAAATCAAAAACCCCAAATAACACTTAAAGACTTTGCTTTGGCGGTTCTAATTTAATTATCTTTGCCTACATTTGAAAGGAGATTCTTAATTATGAAAAAAGGGTATGAAAAATATGTCGGCTTCAAGCCGATAAATATCCCGGACCGTACCTGGCCCGACAAAGCCATTACCAAGGCGCCAATCTGGTGCTCAGTTGATATGCGTGATGGTAATCAGGCACTTGTTGACCCGATGAACCTTCAGGAAAAGCTGGAGCTTTTCTCAACACTTGTTGAAATCGGAGTTAAGGAAATTGAGGTAGGCTTCCCTTCCGCCAGCGAAACCGAATATGAAATTTTAAGAACACTTATTGACGGCGGCTACATCCCCGACGATGTTACAATTCAGGTGCTTGTGCAGGCAAGACCGCACCTTATAAAGAAAACCTTTGAGGCAATCAAGGGTGCAAAAAATGTAATTGTTCATTTTTATAACTCAACATCAAAACTGCAGAGAAAGGTTGTTTTTAAAACCGATATGCAGGGTGTAATTGATATTGCTGTTAAGGGTGCAAAGCTTATTTATGAACTGACTGAGGAACAGAAGAAATCTAATCCCGAAACAAATATTCGTTTTGAATACAGTCCTGAAAGCTTTACGGGAACTGAAATGGACAACGCTGTTGAAATCTGCCGTCAGGTTATGGAGGAACTCCATATTACAAAGGAAAACCCGATTATCCTTAATCTGCCGTCAACTGTTGAAGGCTCAACACCAAACGGCTATGCAGACCAGATTGAATACTTCTGCCGTCATTTGCCAAACCGTGATGCGGCAATCATTTCGCTTCACCCGCACAATGACAGAGGCACAGGTGTTGCTGCTGCCGAGCTTGCACTGCTTGCTGGTGCAGACAGAATTGAGGGCACACTTTTCGGCAACGGCGAAAGAACGGGTAATGTGGACTTAGTTACCCTTGCACTTAATATGTGGACACAGGGAGTTGATCCTGAGCTTGATTTCCACAACATCAATAAAATCAAAGAGGTTTATGAACGTACAACAAAAATGATTGTTCCGCCACGCCACCCTTATGCAGGCGAGCTTGTTTTCACAGCATTCTCAGGCTCACACCAGGATGCTATCAACAAGGGCAAAATGTATATGGAGGAAAGCGGCACAGAACTCTGGGAAGTACCTTACCTTCCTATTGACCCTGCCGACGTAGGCAGAGAATACGAGCCGATTATCCGTATCAACTCACAAAGCGGTAAGGGCGGCACTGCATATATCCTTGCTAACGATTACGGCATCAAAATGCCGAAGGCTATGCATCCTGAATTTGGTGCAGTAGTGCAGAAGGCTTGTGACGAAAAGGGCAAGGAGCTTCATAATCAGGAAATCTTTGATCTTTTCCAGGAGGAATACAGAAATGTATGCGGTCCTTACAGACTATTAAATTACAAAATCAGCGAAGAGAAAAATGAGGCTGATTATATGACCTCTGTTCATTTTACAGGCGAGATTAAGTATAAGGATAATCAGCCTGTAAAAATTGAGGGCACAGGCTCCGGACCTATCGGTGCATTCTGTCAGGCCATGAATGAAATCGGTCTTACAGGCTATGAGTTTGTTGATTACAGCGAGCATGCCATTTCAGTCGGCAGTGACTCAAAGGCAATCAGCTACATTCACCTTAAAAATCCGCAGGGCAAGGATGTATTCGGTATCGGTGTAAGCCACAACATCAGCTACGCATCAATGAAGGGCATTGTATGTGCTATCAACCGTGATCAGGCAGACACTATGCGTGATGACACAATGCCGGGCATATTTGATGTTTGTTAATCTAAGTTGGAGGAATAATATGAACAACTATAAAATTACAGTATTAAAGGGTGACGGAATCGGCCCTGAAATTGTTGACGAATGTATAAAGGTGCTTGACAAGGCAGGTGAAAAATTCGGCTTTAAGCTTGATTATGATTATCAGCTTTTAGGCGGTGCTGCAATTGATGCAACAGGTGTCCCCTTCCCTGAGGAAACAGAAACTGCCTGCAAGGCAAGTGATGCAGTTCTTCTTGGCTCTGTAGGCGGTCCTAAGTGGGATACTCTGCCGAGCGAAATCAGACCTGAAAAAGGACTGCTCGCAATTCGTGAAGCACTTGGCTTATTTGCAAACCTGCGTCCTGCTAAGATTTTTGCGCCGCTTAAATCTGCATCTCCTATTAAAGAGGAAATCATCGGTGATGAGCTGGACATCCTTATTGTAAGAGAGCTTACAGGCGGAATATACTTTGGTGACAGAGCAACCTATGAGGAGAATGGTGTTGTTGGTGCATATGACACTGAGCGTTACACCTACCCTGAAATCAAAAGAATTGTTGTTGCAGGCTTTGAGTACGCTATGAAGAGAAGCAAGCGACTTACCTGTGTTGACAAGGCAAATGTTCTTGACAGCTCTAAGCTGTGGAGAAAGGTTATGGAGGAAACCTCAAAGGATTACCCCGAGGTTGAGGTTTCATATATGTATGTTGACAACTGTGCAATGCAGTTGGTACGCAATCCAAATCAGTTTGATACAATCGTTACATCAAATATCTTTGGTGATATTCTTTCCGATGAAGCTTCAATGATCAGCGGTTCAATCGGTATGCTGGCATCTGCCTCTCTTGCAGAGGGCACATTTGGTCTTTATGAGCCTATCCATGGCTCTGCACCTGACATTGCAGGTCAGGGCAAGGCAAATCCGCTTGCAACAATCCTTTCAGGTGCAATGATGCTCAGATATTCACTTAATGAGAGTGATGCAGCAGATGCAATTGAAAAGGCAGTTGACACTGCTTTGACCAAGGCAAGGACACCGGATATTGCTGAGGACGGACTTGAAACCGTTAATACAGCACAGATGGGCAACCTTGTAGTAGAATTATTATAACAAATACGAAATCGGGGTGTATGGATACATCCCGATTTTTTATACTTAAAAGGAGAAAAATATGAGTGACTGGAACAGTGAACAATATTTGAAATTCAAAAAAGACAGAACGCAGCCTTCAATTGATCTGGCAAACAGGCTTGATATTGAAAATCCCAAAAGCATACTTGACATCGGCTGCGGACCGGGAAACAGCACTGCGGTTTTGAAAAAGCGCTATCCTGACGCATATGTACTTGGTGCTGACTTTTCACCAAATATGATAGAAAAAGCAAAGACCGATTATAACGAAATTGACTTTATGCTTTTTGATGCAACAAAGGATTTTAAAAAGCTTAACCATAAGTTTGACATCGTTTTTTCAAACGCCTGTATTCAGTGGGTGCCGAATCACCAAAAGTTGCTCAGGGATATGATGGGCATTTTAAATTCAAAAGGTATTATGGCAATACAAATTCCCATTAGCGAGGAACAGGCTGTTCACAAAGTTATTCATAAAGTAACCCAGCGTGAAAAATGGAACAGCCGATTTACATCCACACGCGAATTTTATACCCTCACCGAAAGCGAATACTTTGATATTTTAGCTGACATATCCGCCGACTTTAACATCTGGAAAACAATATACTGCCACAGAATGCCGTCACACCAAAGCATTATTGAATGGTATAAGGGAACGGCATTAAGACCTTATCTTGACGTTCTTGACAATGCAGAAAAAGCAGAATTTGAAAGAGATATTCTTGCAGAGTTAAAAACAGAATACCCAATTCAGTCAAACGGCGAAATCATTTTTCGATTTCCGCGCTTATTTATGCTGGCAGTAAAACAATAACACCAAGAATATAATAACCCCTTGCAGTTTTCAAAGAAACTGCAAGGGGTATTTTTAATCTATAAAGCCGATTGACTGCAGATATTTATATGTCTGATTATCCTCCGGAACAATATAGATGGAATCACTCGCTATACATTCGTGATATTTCTCGCTGTTCGCACTTAATCTGTCAAGCTCTTCTATGCTTAAGGACTTATAATATTCACGGTCCTTATCCTCGACAGACGAATAAAAGTATGTTAAATAAACCCAGTGTTCGCCTGTCGGTTCACCATTAACATCTTTTGTATCAACAGGGACATCTATGGAAACATCATCGTATCTATCATTATATATATCCGCATAGTAGCCTGTGTACATACTAAGATAATCAAGAAATTCTGCTTTGTCCGTATTATTTAATAAGTCCTCTTTATACGCACGCAACAAGCTCTCAAGCTCCTGTGATGTCAATGTTTTTGTATCTCTTTTTAAACTGCTGCTGTCTTCATAAGCCTCATTGTTATAAACTGCATAAAGCAAATCATCATAATCAATTGCGGTAATACCGATCTGGCTTAAAGCCTCATCTGTTTTCATAAGAGAAACCATTTCATCCGAAATCATTTTAGCAGGAACGGCATACCTTCTTGTAACAATTCTTTTGTTCTTTAAATGATATACAATTCTGCATTCATAGCTGTTTTCATACTCATAGTTATAATCCATCATATCACCCCATGTATCGGAGTTAATTGCCTTACCCTTTTTGATGGTTTCATCGTCAACTATTTTTTTATGAAGCTTTACTGCATTTTCAATACCATCTGCAGTAGTAAATTTATATGGGCCTGATGTTTCAAAATCATAAGCCGACAGTGCATTGCTATAGTATGAAAAGCTATTATAATTCATAAGCGCCATATTGCCGTCAATTAATTCAGCACTTTCAATTTCATCAATTTCCGGAACATATTTAACATAACTTGAATAACCGGGCAGAGTGACAATTCCAACAAACAAAATGCATACTGCACTGCTCACCGTAAAGGTTAATACTGTATTTTTAACAAACACCTTTTTATAGAAAACCCCGCTGAAAATCATAGTTCCTATAACAGCAAACACAATCGCTGACGGTATTGCTATATAATAAGTCATTTCAGCCGCAAACTGAGAAAACTCAGCCGCTATAACAAGAGCAAGGAATATAAGCGGTATAACCTTGCCTGATGGCGAAAATTCTGCGCTTTCCGCCTTTCTGTTTTTGAATGTTCCATATCCTATTATATAGAGTGCAACAGTTTCAACAGCCTCAATCAAAATAATCAGCAAATATTTATCTACTGACAATGCATATTCAATATTGCTTTCCCAAAGCATAAGAATATTCTGCACAGGATGAATAATTGAAGCAACAAACGAATTTACATCTGCACCCCATATTTTATTGATTATATCAATTGCACCCGTGGTAATATACATTGGTGCAAGCAGTGCAATTATCGCAAAGAAGAAATACTGAATTTTTTTGCCGGCAAGCACCGCACAAAAAACAAACAGTGTATAAACACACAGCATATCAAACAAAAATGCAATTGAAATTTTCAGAAATGCCCAAAAATCTATTGTATATGTTACCAGCTTTGTAGATGCCGACAGAAGTATCACAATATAAATAACTGCTGCAACAAGCATTACAGTAATATTTACCGCTGCACCATACAAATATTTTGCAGCAAAATATTCACTGCGTTTTATCGGTAAAGCAAAGAAGGTGTCACAGGCTCTTTTGCTGTAAATTTCCTTAAACATCTGCATTGCCAGAAAAAAGCTGAAAATAATACAGATAACACAAAAATAGTTAACAAGTAATATACTGTCATTAGTAATATCATATTTATTATTAATTGCATCCCTGACATTGCTGACAATTATACTTGCAGCACTGAAAACGGATGCAAACACTGCAAGAAAAATCAAAACAATTGTTCCGGGCAACTGCTGTTTAAAGGATTTTGCAAATGCAGCTTTGAAGCCACCCTTATAATTTAAGGTTGTTGATATCATAACCTGCCACCTCCATTTCACTGATAAACAATTCCTCTAAGGTAAGAGGAAGACTTTCAACATAAACAGGATTTTTGCTGTTTAAGATTTCGTCAATACTATTCTTATCACCTTTAACTGTAATTTCAATCATTTTACCCTGATGTGATTCCTTTGTAACACTAAGCTGCGGCTTAATATCAAGATAATCATTTTCTTCCATAACAAACTGATATCTGTATAGACTCATCTGTTCACCGTCAATGTCACTTTCAAACAAAACGCCGCCAAGGTGAAGCAGACCGATATGGTCACAAAATCCCTCAAGCTCTCTTAAATTATGACTGGCAATAACTACTGTTGCACCTGTTTTATCAACATAATCAATAAGTATCTTTTTAACAAGCTCACGGATAACAGGGTCAAGTCCGTCAAAAATTTCATCAAAAAAGATATATTTGGGATTATAGGATAATGCAAGAATAATAGCTGACTGACGCTGCATTCCTTTACTCATTGATGCAATCTTCTGCACAGAATTTATCGGAAAAATCTTTTTCAGCTCATTATATCTGTTATTATCCCAGCTTGGATAAATCGAACTGTAATACTTTGCTGTGGAATCAAGCGTTGCTCCCGGATAAAAATACGGAAAATCCGACACAAATGCACACCGGCTTTTAATAATAATATTTTCAAAGGGTGCACTGCCTTCAATGAACACCTCACCACCGTCGGGTTTAAAAACACCTGCAAGTATTCTGAGAAGTGTTGACTTGCCTGCTCCGTTTGAGCCTACAAGACCGAAAACCGAACCCTCACTGATAGAAAAGGAAATATTATCAAGTGCCTTTTTGTCACCGAAAAGCTTAACAATATTTTTTATCTCAATCATTACTTTCCCCTCCCAACAAATCATGAATCATTTCAATTACTTCTTCCTTTTTCAGACCATAGCCTTTTGCTTCCAGCAGCACTGCTTTAAGCTGTTCTTTGGTAATCCTTTTTATTTGGTCGGTATTATTGGCACTGACATAAACACCCTTGCCGACAACAGTATAAATAACCTGCTGCTGTTCCAACTCCTTATAAGCCTTGGCAACCGTATTCGGATTAACGCCAATCTCGCACGCCATTGACCTGACCGATGGCAAAGGCGTATTTATATCATAAACCCCAAGATTGATAAGCTTAATTATCTGCTTTTCAAGCTGAAGGTAAATCGGCTCTCTGCTGCGTGTATCAATATTAATCATTGCTGATATACCAAATCCTTTCTCAGTTGTATCAACTGTATTATTACACTTAGTACACTTTCTTTATATCATATTATTTCTTCCATGTCAATAGACTTTATAAATTGTTTATGTTATACTCTATTCGGGTGATGATATGAATATTAAAAACAAAATAAACAGTGCTGTTCAGAAGCTGATTGACAAATTAAGCGGCAGCGGTGTTATGCAGGACGAGAACACCGTAAACGGAAAAAAATTCGTGTTCCCTGATATGCCTGAGGCTGCACTGAAGGCTGCCGAGGAAGGAACTGTTCTGTTAAAAAACAATGGTGCTTTACCCCTTAAAAAAGACGAAAGCATTGAGGTATTCGGCAGATGCCAGATAGAATATTTTTATGTTGTCTACGGCAGCGGCGGAGATGTTAATCAGCCATATGAGGTTAACCTGATTGACGGACTGAAGAACAATGGAGTAAAGCTGAATGAAAAGCTGCTGGGAGTATATAGCAACTGGTGCAAAAACAATCCGGTAAACCACGGCTTCTGGGGGCACTGGCCGATGAACTATCCTGAAATGGAGCTTACCGACAGCCTTGTAAAAGATGCTGCAAAGGAAAGCAATACTGCAATCATTATACTTGGCAGAGCTGCAGGAGAGGACAGAGAAAACAAGCTTGAAAAAGGCAGCTATTACCTTACTGACACTGAGATGAAAATGCTTGATCTTGTAACCTGTGCATTTAAAAAGATTGTTGTTGTTATGAACTGCGGTAATATCATTGATATGGAGTGGGTAAAAAAATACGGTGATAAAATAAACGCTATCGTTTACGCATGGCAATGCGGTATGGAAAGCGGAAATGCCCTTGCAAATATACTGACAGGCAAAACAAACCCAAGCGGTAAGCTGACAGATACGATTGCCGTAAGCTATAAGGACTACCCCAGCTCAAAGGATTTCGGAAATGCTGATTTCAACAACTACACTGAGGACATATTTGTTGGTTACAGATATTTTGAAACCTTTGACAAATCAAAAGTGCTGTTCCCCTTCGGTTTCGGGCTAAGCTACACAGATTTTGAAATAACACCCGACAGATTTATATATGATGATAAAATAAAAATAACTATCACTGTTAAAAACAGCGGTAATACAGCAGGTAAAGAGGTATTGCAGGTTTATGTATGCTGTCCTGACGGCAGGCTGAAAAAAGCTGAAAAAAGTCTTATTGCCTTTGCAAAAACCAGATGCCTTGCACCCAATGAATGTGAAAGCATTAATTTTGAAATCAAGCCTTATGACTTTGCATCATATGATGAGGACATCAGCTCATACATAACGGAAAAGGGTGAATATGCATTCTATATCGGGAACAATGTTAACACCGATTTATTGGCAGGCACTGTAGATTTAGATGAGCAGGTGCTTGAAAGGCTTCTTCCTGTATGTCCTGTACAAAATCCCTTTAAAATCATCACAGGTGAAACACTGAAAAATGGTAAGGCGGTTCTAAAAGAAAGGATTATTGAAAATCTCCCCGCTGAAATCGGATTCAAGGGTGATCAGGGCTTTAAACTGTCTGATGTAAAAAACGGAAAAATTACTCTTGATGAATTTATTTCTCAGCTTACAAACAAGGAGCTGGAGGCACTGACAAGAGGTCAGGGCAAAATGGACAGTGAGCTTGGTGTAATCGGCAATGCAGGTGCATTCTGCGGAATTATTCCTTCACTGCGTGACAAGGGTGTGCCACCTATCATTACAACTGACGGACCTGCAGGTGTGAGAATAAGAAAATACACCTCCCTTATCCCATGCGGCACTGCTCTTGCCTGCAGTTGGAACACCGCACTTGTGGAAAAACTGGCAGCCGTTATGGGTAATGAATTAAAATTCCACAAAAGTGATGTTCTTTTGGCACCCGGTATGAACATTCACAGAAATGTACTCTGCGGCAGAAATTTTGAATATTTCAGCGAAGATCCCGTTGTTTCGGGAAAAATGGCTGCTGCCTTTGTCAGAGGTATTCAATCAGCAGGCGTATCTGCCTGCCCAAAGCATTTTGCCTGTAACAATCAGGAATTCAGGAGGACAAAAAACGACTCACGTCTTTCAGAAAGAGCCTTGAGAGAAATATATCTGAAGGGCTTTGAAATCTGCGTTAAAGAATCAAATCCACTTAATATTATGACAAGCTACAACAAAATCAACGGCGTATGGAGTCATTACAACTATGACCTTGTCACTACTGTGCTTCGCGGTGAGTGGGGCTACACAGGAAATGTTATGACTGACTGGTGGATGCAGAAATCACCATCACCTGAATTCCCCGAAATAAAGGATAATGCTTATCGTGTGAGAGCACAGGTAGATGTACTTATGCCCGGCGGTTTCAGACACATTGAAAAGAAATATAAATCAGACGGCTCACTGCTGAAAACACTCGGCAGACAAAACGGTATTACTCGAGGCGAGCTTGAACGCACTGCCAAAAATGTATTGGAGCTTGCCTTAAAAATTAAAATGTAACTCATATTATTTATTATATTTCACGGACGGATAATATCCGCCACTATGGATTAAAGCGTATATAATCATAAAAAATGCTTGTGGGATAAATCCACAAGCATTTTTCTTTGTATTAAATTTAATAAAATGCTGCTGATGTTGCCGCAAAACCAAACGCAAACACAGCAATAAACATAAACACAATAAGTACTACCCAAAGAACAACAGGAATTACAATACCTAACACATTGAGCTTTTTGCATCTTGCCTTTTCCTGAGCAAGCGGAGTGTATGGAGCAAAATCAGGAACCTCGTTCACCTTGCTTATACCAATTGCACCACAGATAATACCTACAATAGGTGAAAAGATTATACCTAAAATAATAGACAAAATACCAAGCGTGTTCGCTGTTGACAGCTTATCCTTATAGCCTTGTTCTATCATCTGCTCCTGCTTCACCTGATTGTCATATTGATAGTAGCTTTGAGATGAGCTTGGCTGTGGATTATAATATGAACCCTCGCTCTGCTGATAATAATTATCATTATAATTTGTTTGATTTGTTTGTTCTTTCACAACAGTCTCACCGCAATTTACGCACTGAACACTATCCTCTTCCATATAAGTTCCGCATTTAGGACAATACATAGTATCCCCTCCTTTTCGTTTTTATATTATACTATATTATATTCGGATATTCAATATAAACTATAGCTGAAAATAACTATAAAATCAAAAAAATAAATATTTTTTACTGTTTTTGTTCCAAAAAATAGCTGTTTTTGGCTATATTATCCTCCCTGCACACTGTTAGTGCAGGGATTTTTTTCTGCACAGAAAGCTGCAAGGCTTTCAAAATATCGGTTAGGAGATGATTATACGGCAAGAAAAAAGAAAATCACCCAGAAAGAGGTCAGTGAAGGCTTAAGACGTTTAGCCTTTGGTGAAATCCGGGATGCGGTATCACTGCTTTTTGAGAGCGAGGATGACATCATTGAAAAGCTGCCAAAACTTGATTTATTCAACATAAGCGAAATCAAAAGAGTAAAGGGCGGAGGTATGGAAATCAAATTTTTCGACAGGCTCAAAGCTCTTGACAAGCTTGGTCAGGTTATCAGCACAACTGACAAATCTCAGGCAAAGTCATTTTATGAGGCATTGGAAAACAGCACCGGCAAAGCTGAAAACGCATATGAGGGAAACAGCTATGAATAAATTTGTTCCATTTTCTCCCAAGCAGCTTGCAGTGCTCAACTGGTGGTGCAAAAGCAGCAAAATGAAAAATAAAAACGGAATCATATGCGACGGTGCAGTGCGAAGCGGAAAAACTCTTTGTATGAGTCTTTCATTCATATGCTGGGCATTTTACAGCTTCACGGACACCTCATTTGCCCTTTGCGGAAAAACAATTGCCTCACTAAGAAGAAATGTTGTAACGCCGCTTTTGCCGGTACTTACAGAGCTGGGCTTTATCTGTAATTACAAAATCAGCAGGAACTATCTTGAAATAACAAGACAGAATGTTACAAACAGATTTTATTTATTCGGCGGCAGGGATGAATCATCTGCATCACTTATTCAGGGTATGACCCTTGGGGGAATAATGCTTGATGAGGCTGCACTTATGCCGCGTTCCTTTGTGGAGCAGGCACTGGCAAGGTGCTCACTTGAAAATGCAAAATACTTTTTCAACTGCAATCCTGAACACCCATACCACTGGTTCTATATGGAATGGATAAAAAAATGTGATGAAAAAAATATGCTCTATCTTCATTTCACCATGGAGGACAACCCTTCACTTTCCAAAGCTGTCATCAACCGATACAAAAATCTTTACTCAGGTGCCTTTTACGAACGCTTTGTAGAGGGCAAATGGGTAACAGCCGATGGTCTTGTTTACCCTATGTTCAGCTTTAACCGTCACGTTAAAAGATGTGATGACAAATTCAGTGAATACTATCTATCCTGTGACTATGGAACTGTCAATCCCTTTTCTTTGGGATTATGGGGCAGGAGCAGTGACGGATGGTACAGAATTGATGAATACTATCACTCCAGCCGTGACATGGGAGTTCAGCTTACAGACGAGGAATATTATACTCAGCTTGAAAAGCTGGCAGACGGTAAAAGGATTACGGCACTTATTATTGACCCTTCGGCGGCATCATTTATTCAGACTGTCAGACGGCACGGAAAATTCACAGTAATCAAGGCAGAAAATGATGTACTGACAGGTATTAACAGGGTTTGTCAGGCTCTGAAAAATGATGAAATATTCTTTTATCCGAATTGCGGTGACACACTGAGAGAATTTTCAATTTACCGCTGGGACAGCAGCATAAAAAGAGATGCCCCGAAAAAAGAAAATGACCATGCAATGGACGACATTCGATACTTTGTTTCAACTGTACTGAAAACGGAACAAAAAAGCGAAAGCCTTGTAACCATTGCGGTAGAAAGGAATTAGGCTTTGGGCGTATTCAATTTAAAGAAAAAGAAAGAGAGCGCACTGTCAGCAGGAGCAGTCCAAACATCAGCAATGTCAAAGCACCCGTATTATAATCTTGGCACTTATATGCCTATGAACAGTATGTCAAGAGTGTATCAGGAATTAAGGCAAGCCGTACCGATAATTGATTCAGCTATTCATAAAATCATAAGACTGACAGGCGGTTTTCATTTTGAAACGGGAAATGACACACTTGATTTACAGATTAACAGCTATTTTGACAGCATAAACGTAGGCGGAAACCAACAGGGGCTGTCGGCATTCATTTCAAATTACTTAAACCAGCTTTTAACCTTCGGCACTGCCATTGGTGAGATTGTACTGAATGACAGCGGTATTTATGCCCTTTACAACAGTGAGCTTGAAAGCATTGAGCTGAAAAGAAGCAACAATGGTATTGACATTGATTTCTATAACAACAGAGATAAAATTGTCAATCCGCAGCTTATTTTATATTCAGTTCTTAACCCTAAACCAAGAGATTTATGCGGAACGAGCCTGCTTGAAGGTTTACCATTTATCAGCGATATACTGATGAAGATTTACAACACCATAGGTCAGAACTGGGAACATGCAGGCAACATAAGATATGCTGTTGTGTGCAGACCGGGAAGCAATGATACCGACAACACAGATGCCCAGGCAAAAGCGACAGCAATTGCCGATGCCTGGCAGGAAGCTATGAACGCACAAAAAGTAAAGGATTTTGTAGCTGTTGGTGATGTGAGCATAGAGGTAATCGGTGCAGACAACAAAATACTGAACAGTGAAATACCTGTAAGACAGCTTCTTGAACAGATTGTTGCAAAAACAGGACTGCCGCCGTTTATGCTTGGACTTAGCTGGTCGTCAACAGAAAGAATGAGCACACAACAGGCGGATATTCTTACAACCGAGCTTGAGACATACCGCAGAATACTCACACCGATTATCAAAAAAATAGGAAATATTTACCTTGCAGTTAACGGAATCGGCAGTAATCTGAATATCATTTGGGATGACATAACACTGCAGGATCAGTGCGAAAGCGCAAGAGCAGAGCTTTATCTTGCGCAGGCTGAAAAAATAAGGAGGGAGGTTTGATATGACACAGGGTTATATTGAAAAAAGTATCGGCACATCAAATAGTGATTTGGATAAAATCAATCAATTTACAAGAAGTCAATTCGGTTCGGACGAGCTTTACATTTTCAGCGTAATACTCTGCAACAATGACATTGACAGAGATTATGAAAGATTTTCACTGAATGCGCTCAACTCACTTAAGGATTTATTTGTTGGCAAAACAGGAATTTTTGACCATTCAATGAAAGCCGCTAACCAGAAAGCAAGGATTTTTGAAACAGAGCTGGAGGAGGTTTATGACAAAAAGACTGCTGATGGTATGAAATTTTACCAACTGAGGGCAAAAGCATACATGGTGAAAAGTGACGAAAACAAACCACTTATCACCGAGATTGAGGCCGGAATAAAAAAAGAGGTTTCAATCTCCTGCTCTGCAAAATCAAGCACCTGTTCAATCTGCGGCAAGGACAAAAGACACGGCTTATGTGAGCATATTAACGGAAAAATCTATGACGACAAAACTGCTTTTTCCGTTCTTGATAACATAAGCGATGCATACGAATTCAGTTTTGTTGCAGTCCCTGCACAGAGAGAAGCAGGAGTGACAAAGCACTTTAATATTGAAGGAGAGAAAACAGACATGACATCAATTATGAAAAGTCTTAAAAGCTGTGACAGTGAAATTGTATTGACAAAAGCACAGGCAAACAGTTTGATTTCAGAGCTTGAAGAGCTTAATACGGAAGCCGAGCTTGGCAGAGAATACAAAAGCTCGCTCACAAAGGAGGTTATCACCCTTTGCACGAAAGCAATGCCGGATATGGATATAAATACCTTCGGCAGTGTTGCACAAGTTATGACAACAAAGGAGCTTTTGGCATTCAAAAAGGCATTTAAAAAATCTGCAGACAGCACAGTCTGCCTGCAGCTTAATACAGAAAAATCAAACAAAAGCGTAAATCAATTTAAAATTTAGGAGGATTAACAATTATGGCATTCGACAACATCAGACTTGAAAAAAGCTTATACACTACAGGCAAATCATTCACAGCGGCATTGGAGGAGCTTGACCCCTCTGAAAACTACAGAGGCACCTCTCTTGAAGGACTTGATGCATATGAAAGACAGCTTAAAAGATTCGACATCAAGGTTTCGGGGGCTGAGTCAGACCCTGTATCAAAATTCTTCAAAACAAATGAGTCTTCTGCATTGTTCCCTGAATATGTATCAAGAGCAGTAAGAACAGGACTTGATTACAATGATTCAGTTGAAGAAATAATTGCATCGACAACTGAAATTGACAGTATGGATTATCGTTCTGTAATGACACAGTTAAATCTTGATGACTTTGAGCTTAATTACCTTGAAGAAGGACAGAGTCTTCCTGAATTCACAGTTAATCTGAGCGAAAAGCTTACTAAGCTTAAAAAGCATGGTAAAATGCTTGTTGCATCCTACGAGGCAATTAAATTCCAGAAGCTTGACCTCTTCACAACTGTTTTAAAACAGATTGGTGATTTCATAGCAAAAAGTGAATTTTATCAGGCAATTGAAACAATCGGAGCTGAAAACAATATAAATGCAATTCAGTCAACCAACACAAGCCTGACATTCGGCGATCTTCTGGATTTATGGGAAAGCTGTAATCAGTTTAATATGACGACGCTTATGGTCAGCAAAAAGACTCTGAGAGATATTCTTGCCATGCCTGAGTTCAGGGATGCAAATGCAGGACTTGATTTCCATGCAACAGGCAATATAGCCACTCCCTTCGGTGCAAAGATCATTGTGTCAACCGCCATTGATGACAACACTGTTTGTGCAATGGACAAAAACTATGCTCTTGAAAAGGTACAGACAGGCGGAATCACTACAGAATTTGACAAGCTGATTGACAGACAGCTTGAACGTGCAACTATTTCAACAATCACAGGCTTTTCTGTCATTTACAGTGATGCAATCAAAATTCTGACACTGACTAACTAAGGACGGTGCAATATGGCAAATATCAATACTGTCATTAAAGAGCTCTCCGTATTGCTTGGAATTGATGAAGAAGATACAGTAAAATACAGCAGCATAACTGAAAATGCAGTAAAAAGCATAGAACAGCTTTTAAAAAATGACGAAAGCATTCAGAACAATCGTATTGTTTACCTTTGCGCAGTTAAGGCATTTTATCGTATTGTCCTTTCAGAAAAGGATGATATATGCTCTTTCTCAGCAGGTGACATATCCTATTCAAAAAATTCGTCTGCTATTGAGAATGCAGAAAAGCTTTTGAAAGATGCATTTAAGGATTGCCGTGATCTGCTTAAAGATACGGTCTTTGCTTTTAAGGTGGTGTAATATGAACACACGGCACATTATACAAAAAGAAATCGAAAATTTAGGAGCAACAGTTATTATAACTGACGGAGAATGGAGTTCTGTACCATTTAAAGCAATACTCCGTCCTCTATGGCGAAAGAAAAGCTCGAATTTTGAAAAAAAGCTCACCGAGCTTGGCGGCAGTCTTATGGAATATTATCAGTACATAGGTTCAGCCAATCATTCCATCACTGATTTAACAGAGGATGCACTGCTTATCTTTGACGGTGAAAGCTATGAATTCAAGCACCGTGACAAGGTCATTGCAAATAATCAAGTACTATTTTACACCGGAATCCTCAGAAAGCTGAAGGGTGACGACAATGATTAATACCGAAAAAATTGTTGACGAGCTGATTAACAGTATCGGAAACATAGAAAATGCAAAAATTATCAGAGCATATCCGAACAAAGATAAACCTACAAAAATAACAAAAGCCTATATAGCCATCAAAATCAAAGAAATAAAGCTGGAGCCATATCAGATTGACTATCCATACAAAGCAGGTGAATTAACCGTATCGGCAGATTTATTCTGCCCCCTGAAATGGGACAGCAGTGAGCTTACAAAGCTTTTTTCAAAGCTGTGCACCGCTGTTGAAAAATACAACATCACTTCAATATCAGCAGAAAACATAACCGCTGATACGAACACACAGGCGTATATGTTAAAAACTTCCATAACCTTTTATAACAAATTTGATTTTGGAGGTGACGAGTAATGGATCATGATTCAATCAATTCGGCAGAAAGATTAAGTGAAATAATCAGGCTTGACCAGAAACGATATGACAAAAGCTCAGGAGGTAATTAAAATAAAATGAAAATGAAATTCAAGGATTTTACGTTCCCGTCAAATCCAAGAGAAATAGAAATTAATATCTCCTCCAACATTCAGTCAAAAGGAATTTACGGCGGCAGCAGTGCAACAGAAAATATTTCTGTAAACCCTATTATAATCAGTGGCAAGGGTGAATTTTTTGATGATCATGCAGAGGAACTGTGTCTTTACCTTCAGCATATGCTGAAAGATAAAACTGCGGGGGAGCTTATGCTCCCCTCTTCTGCGGGACTTAATGCATTTCTGACAGAATTTACATATTCAAAAAACTGCAGAAAAGGCAGCATAGAATATAATTTTGTATTCACTGAAAGCTGCAGCAAAACATATAGCAAAAGAAAAACAAATTACACAATTGCAGAAAAAAATGAAAATGCCTTTGAGATTGCAGGCAGATGTAATATCTCGGTCAGTGATATTATGAATTTAAATAATTTCCCGACCCCATTCAGTATAAACGAAGGTGACAGGGTGGTGCTTTATGATAATTGAATTGACAACTGTAGACGGCAAAAAAATTACTGTCGATAAATTCACCGAGCTTTGCTTTACCCAGACCGCAGGAGTAGCCTGTGACAGTCTGTGGACAACATTTATATCAGACAATTGTATTGATGATATAGACAGTGTAAAGCTTTACATTAATTATAAGCTTGTATTCAGCGGACTTTGCGACTGTCAGAAAAGCACATATGATACCAACGGATTTGAAATATACTTTTATGCCCGTTCAACAGCCTGCATACTTGTTGATAATGAGGCTGAGCCTTACACATATCAACACCCAAGTGCAAAGCAGCTATGCTTTTCACTGGCTGAGGGACTGGGATTTTCAAACAGTCTGCCTGATATCAGCAGCACAAACCAATATGAAATCACCAAAGGGACATCACGCTACGGCGCAATCAGTCAATTTGTTTCGCTGTTAACAGGAAAGTATATTAACATTACACCGAAAAATGACATTGAATTAATATCAGAAAGCAGTGAAATAAAAAGCCTTAATGATTATGATATTTTGTCACTGACAGAAACCATTAACCGCAGCGAGCCCTTGTCACAGATTCAGTTTAAGCAAACCTCTTCTCAGGAGAAATATAATCTGCACACAAAATCAATGCTTTGTGACAGGCTTGGTATTAACAGAACAAAATTTATTAACCTGAATTCCCTGCCCCGATGGCAAAGAGATAATACCGTGCTTCTTCAGTTGAAAAACTCCTTTGAAAATTACAGAATACTTGAGGCAAATGTACACGGCTATGCTGATGAACCATTGCTCCGGCGTTTCAACTGCATCACCAATCACAAAAGCTACAATGATTATATTTTAACAGAACGTAAATTCATCTGTACTGAAAAAGGAACTGTAACAAAGCTAACATTAAAAAAGCAAATTGATATTAAGGAGATTACATATGTGGATTAGCAAACAGATTGTTAAAGAAAGCAGTGAGCCATATGCACAAACAGGCAAGAGCACACTTAATAACAATGGCAGTGTTGAAGCAGTTTCATCAGGTGTTAACAGAGATCTGAAATTAGTTTCTCCCTACGGATACAGCTTTTCACTGCCTGCAGGGACAGGGCTTCTGTTAATGAAGGCTGACGGCAGTCAGCTTGGTATAGGAGTACCTGCAAATGACAGCAGTCTTAAAACAGGCGAAATAAAAATCACTTCAAAATCAGGAGCATTTATTCACCTGCGTGATGACGGCAGTATCAGCCTTAACGGCTTAATTATTAATAATAACGGGGTGATTGACAGTGACTGAACAGATTATTAAAGATTGTATTTCTGCTTTAGCCTGCCCATTGGGTCAGTTTTATCCTGACAAAAACTACGGCAGCAGACTGAACGGACAAGCTGATATTAACAGCCTGCTTTGTGCAGCAAGGCTTGCTGTCAATAACATAAACGGTGTATATATAAAAAACGGAAAAACAGAGGATAATACGCTGATATTATCCGTCATAATTAATGAAAACGAGGAAAGGACAGTGATTATTGACCTTGATGAGAGCATATGAGGAAATTCTAAGCAGAATGAAAAATGCGTATTTCAATGAATGCGGCGAGGCAGTTGAAAAGAATTCAAAAACAGAAAAAAGGCTTGAAATTCTGGCAAGTGAGCTGTTTTCAATATCCTGCTATGGTGATTATATTTTCAGGCAGGCTTTTGTACAGACTGCCACAGGTGATAACCTTGACAAGCTCGGAGAGCTCAGAGGATGCATCAGAAAAAAGAAGGATTATGCGCACGGCGAACTTTATTTCACAATAAACGAGGCAGTCGACTATGATATTGAGATACCTCAGAATACAGTCTGCTCCGTGTCAGGCAAGCCTTTTCTCCAATTTTCCGTTACTGACTCTGCAGTTATTCCGGCAGGTGAAACAGGCGTAAGTGTTCCTGCGAAAGCGATTGACTGCGGAAACGATTATAATGCTGATGCCGGAACAGTTACAGTAATGGTTAATGCACCTATCGGCGTTGCAGCAGTGACAAACCCTGCCGATTTTGATGGCGGCTATGATGGAGAAAGCGACCTTGCGTACAGAGACAGAATACTCCGCCGCTTTGATGTTTTGCCAAATCAGCTTAACACAACATCAATTGAAAACAATATTCTCACCCTTGATTATATAACTGACTGCAATGTTCCATTTTCAGACACTGCCAACAGAATAACTGTTTTTGTATCTACTAAGGACAATGAACTGACAGCACAGCAGATAACAGAAATCAGGGATAAAATTGCCATCGGCAAAATTGCGGCAATCACACGCAACGTAAATCTTGCAAAAAAGAAAAAATACACCTTGACCATTGAAATATTCTGTATGAAAGGCTTTGATAAAGACGAAATTACAGAGCTTGTAACAAACCGAGTTAATAATATGGTTTCCGCACTCAGAATAGGTCAGACACTTTCGCTAAAGGATATTTCAAAATCCATGTCGGATATTGACGGCATCGTTGACCATAATATTTATTCTGACAAGGCAGAGGGTAATTTTATTTACTGCAAAAGTGACAAAATACTTCATTTAAAAAGTCTGGCGGTGAACTGCTTTGATGAATGATATTGAAAAGAGAATTATAAAGCTTGCCGATTTAATCAGCATCGCAACTGAAGATAACAGCCGAGAACTTGCAGAGCTGAAAGGCTATGCAGAAGGCATTAAATTAATTTTAAGTGACCTTGAAAAAACAGCTTTGCAGTTATCACCTGAAACAGCAGAGGATATGGCACTCGGTCTTTTCTGCGATATGATGGGTATTGATTATACACTAAGTGACAGTGAAAAAAGAGAGCTGATAAAAAAAGGTTTTTTAATGGACGGCATTCATTACGCAAACGGTGAATTTGAAGAAAAACTGGCATCCGCACATTTTAACGCTCAGCTTTCTGCAGGCACACTCACTCTTTCAAACGCAGCAGAACCAACGGCAGAAGATTTTAAAAAGCTTGCAGATATTATGAAAAACTATGCTTCACCAAATCTTTTTATCACATTTGAAGGTGACGGAATAACATTTGAAAAATGGGATGCATTTGACTTTATGTTTGATGAATATGACAAGCTGAATTACCCATTTTCAATGCTTGACACAATTAAAACGGAGGAAATATGAGCAGTACGAATAAAACAGAGGTTTTAAGGTTAAATCAGTGGATAAGCTCCGATAAACCAAAGCGTGAGGACTTCAACTATGACAATCAGGTAATTGAAAATAATTTTAATTACCACACAAGCGACAAATTCATCCACATTACACAGGGTGAAAGAGAAAACTGGAATCTGTTTTCATACAGCGGAATGTATTACGGCAACGGTAATATTGAAAGAACTATTGATACGGGATGCCCCTTTGAAGTGTCCTTTGCAGTGGTATTTGCCAATAACAGACCGCTGGCTGTAACCAGATTTTCAGATTCAAAAAATCATAATTATATGGCATTTGCAGGCAAGCTTGCCAACAGCACAGGTATTAAGCTGAAAAATAATGGCAAACAGCTGACTGTCAGTCAAAGTGCAACTGCCGTACTCAATAACGAGTATATGAACCTGAATGAAGCAGGTGTAGCTTATTGTTATGTAATGTTCAGGTAACTATAATTTGTAAATAAAACAAGGCACGATAAAATCGTGCCTTGTTTTATTTACAGCTTATTCTCTTCCTGGTATTCCTTTGAAAATTCAGTATTCAGCTCATCGGGAATAGGCACACCCATTTCCGTTACATTATCAGGCTGTACGGTAGGATTGCTTACCCAGCTTGCATACCTGTTTGTAATATTAGGGTCAAGCTGGTATTTCTGCTCAAAGCTTCGCTTGTGCCTATGGGTTTCAGCAGGCACGTCATAATTATTCAAACTGTTAATAGTTTGCTTTGAGTCATTTTCGTTATCCCTGCACATTGCCTGCTCCTTCGGCAATTGCCTTTAAATCTTCAAGTGAATTAATTTTTGCACCGCTCTGAATGATTGATTCCTGCATCATTTCAGGCAGTGAATTAAAGTATTCCTGCATCTGCGGTGTTAAGTTAAACATATCGGGCATAATAAAAACTCCTTTCAGCTTTAGTTTATCCGAAAGGAGTTAAATTAATTCACTGATTATTAAATTGCTGACTAACATTCCGTCAGGTGTCAGGGCAATTTTTTTATCTGTTTCTGACATCAGACCGGCCGAAACAAAAGCCGAAAAATCTTTTTTTACAAATTTTTTGTCAATACCGCTGCAAAGCCTCAAGCCAAGCATTATTTTTTCGTCATCACTGCCGCCTGTACCGTCATCAATAAGATTAAAAGCTTTATCATAATAAAAACGCCTGCCATTAAAATATGAATGTGCAGAAGCACCCAAACCAAGATAAGGTACAAGCTCCCAGTATTTCAGGTTGTGTCTGCTTTCAAAGCCCGGTTTTGAAAAATTGCTTATTTCATATTGATTAAAGCCAAGTAACTTTAGCGAATCGATCGTCTTTAAATACATCTCAGCAACAATGTCCTCATCAGGCAATGACAAACGGTCACCCATTTCATAAAACCTTGTACCCTCTTCAATCTTCAGCATATAGGCACTGATATGCGTAACATTCATTTTTTCAATAAATTCAAAGGTCTCATCAAGTGTGTCAAGCGTCTGCTTCGGAGTGCCGAGCATAACATCAAGACTTATGTTGGTAATACCTGCTTTTTTTGCATCACTGACAGCCCTTGCAACCTCTGCCTGTCCTGCTGACCTGCCAAGAGCAAAGCGTTCCTCGTTCCTTGCACTTTGCATACCAAGGCTTATTCGATTAACACCGAAAGACAAATATTTTTCAAAATCATACTCAAGACTTTTTGACGGATTGCATTCAACTGTTATTTCACAGTCAGCAGAAATATCAAACTGTTCCTTAGCAGCACTAATTATTCTGCCTATCAAATCAGCATTTATGATTGACGGCGTACCGCCGCCGAAATAAATTGTGTCAAAGCTGCCGCAGTATTTTTTCATTTCAGAAATAAGTCTGTCGGTATACTTTTCAGCCGGCACCTCGTCATACTTAACACTGAAAAAATCACAATAAGGACATTTTGATTTGCAGAAAGGAATGTGGATATATAAACCTGATTTTTTAACCACGTAAATCCTCCATTAAAAAATAGAATTACTTATTGTTCACTTTTCTTTTCCCTGTTCATAAGAAGACTTACTGCCTTATCGGGAGCAAGCTCACCGCTTACGGTTTTATGAACTGCAGTGATAATCGGCATATCAACCTTGTATTTTTCAGCAAGCTTAAGTGCTGAAGGAATAGCGTGTATGCCCTCAACAACCATTCCTACCTTTTTGATTGCCTCCTCGGCAGAATCACCGCTGCCGATAAGAAAGCCTGCTCTGTTATTTCTGCTGTGACAGCTTGTAGCAGTAACAATCAAATCGCCCAGACCGGCAAGACCCGCAAACGTCATTTTATCGCAATTCATAGCCATTCCCAGACGTGACATTTCAGCAATGCCTCTTGTAATGATAGCAGCCTTTGCATTGTCACCGAAGCCAAGACCCGTTGATATTCCGCAGGCAAGAGCAATGATATTTTTCAGTGCGCCGCAAAGCTCTACACCTAAAATATCTTCATTCGTATACACACGCATACAGGTATTCATAAAAATACTCTGCACCTGTTGTGCTGCATTCAGATTGCGGCAGGCAGCCACAACTGTTGTAGGCAAGCCCAATGCAACCTCCTCTGCGTGGGTCGGACCTGACAAGGCAACAACGGTAACATTTTTTCCTATACCATCTTTTATTACCTGTGACATCGTGAACAGGGTATCCTCTTCCAGACCCTTTGCCGCATCAACGATAATCTGCCCCTCTTTAATATAAGGAGCTGCTTTTTTGACAGTTTCTCTGACATATGGTGATGCAACTGCAAAAAGCAAAATATCCTTATCAGAGCATACCTTTGAAATATCGTTTGTAAAAACAATATTATCCGGAATAACAGAGCCTTTTAGATTCGGGTGCGTATGTGTTGCTTCAAGTGTTTTAAGTTCATCATCAAGTGCCGACCAAAGGGTAACACCGTTTGCATTTTGCGCAAGCATAATTGCTAACGCCGTTCCCCATGTGCCTGCACCGAGTACACCTATTCTGCTCATTATTTTTTCCTGCTTTCTGCTTTAAGTCTTAAGCCCTTGTCAAGGATAGTTTTTCTAAGACGGATTGATTTTGGTGTAACCTCCAAAAGCTCATCATCAGCTAAAAATTCCATACTCTGCTCCAGAGAAAGAGTCGTTGGCGGAACAAGCTTTAATGCCTCGTCACTGCCGCTGGCACGGGTATTTGTAACATGCTTCTTTTTGCAGACATTACATACAATATCCTCATCCTTAGCACATTCACCGCAAATCATACCCTCATAAACCTCAACACCCGGTCCAAGGAACAGCTTGCCCCTGTCCTGCGTATTCCACAAGCCATAGCCGGTTGTTGTACCTGTTTCGTGAACGACGATTGAGCCACGATTTCTTGTGGCAATTTCGCCCTTATATTCCTCATATCCCACAAAGAGCTGATTCATAATACCGTTACCGTTCGTATCGGTTAAAAATTCACTGCGGTAGCCGATAAGACCACGTGAAGGAATTTTAATTTCAAGGTGTGTCATACCTGTTGAACGGGTATCCATATTTTCAATTTCACCCTTGCGTGAGCACAGCTTTTCCATAACAGCACCGACATAATCCTCAGGCACCTCAATAATAGCAAGCTCTACAGGCTCAAGCATTCTGCCGTTCTCATCCTTTTTCATAATAACCTGAGGACGTGATACCTGGAACTCATAATTCTCACGGCGCATCGTTTCAATAAGGATTGAAAGGTGAAGCTCTCCCCTGCCTGATACCTTGAAGGTATCCATTGAGTCGGTTTCCTCAACACGCATTGAAACATTGGTTTCAACCTCTTTGAACAGACGGTCACGCAGGTTACGTGATGTAACATACTTGCCCTCTCTGCCTGCAAACGGTGAATCGTTAACAATAAAGTTCATTGAGATTGTAGGCTCGTCTATTTTTACAAAAGGAAGAGCCTCAACACAGTTAGGGTCACAGGCAGTTTCACCGATATTAAGGTCGGCAATACCTGCAACTGATACCAAATCACCGAACTTTGCAGTCTGGCAGTCAACACGCTTTAAGCCTTCAAACTGATAAATTTTTGTGAATTTAACATTTTCCTGACTGCCGTCCTGCCTGCAGAGAACATATGGTGTATTCACCTTAATTTCACCACGTTCCACTCTGCCGACACCGATTCTGCCAACATAGTCATCGTATTCAAGGGAGCTGAACAAAATCTGTGCAGGACCCTCAGCATCACCCTCAGGTGACGGAATATGCTCCAAAATTGCATCAAGCAGCGGACGCATATCGCCCTCACGCACATCAGGGTCAAGGCTTGAATATCCCTCTCTTGCAGAAGCATAAACCACAGGAAATTCAATCTGCTCATCATCAGCACCAAGCTCAATAAACAGGTCCAGCACCTCATCAATAACCTCACTCGGTCTTGCCCCGTCACGGTCAATTTTGTTAACTACAACAAGAGGTGTTTTATGAAGTCCCAATGCCTTTTTCAGCACAAATCTTGTCTGCGGCATACAGCCCTCAAAAGCGTCAACAAGCAGAAGAACACCATCAACCATTGTTAAAATACGCTCAACCTCGCCGCCGAAATCAGCATGACCCGGCGTATCAACAATATTGATCTTTGTGTCTTTATAATGCACAGATGTATTCTTAGAAAGGATCGTAATTCCACGCTCCTTTTCAAGGTCGTTACTGTCCATTACTCTTTCAGCAACCTCTTCGTTATCACGGAAGATACCGCTCTGATGCAGCATTTCATCAACAAGTGTTGTTTTGCCGTGGTCAACATGGGCAATAATTGCAATATTTTTTATATCATTTCTCTTACTCAAAATTCATCACCTTCAATTAATTTAAACAGTTGCTTGTATTTTACCACTTAGCGGCACGCTTGGCAAGTATTAATAATTTATTTTATTATAAGAAAGCAATATACTTTAC